>NZ_JBJIAB010000003.1:0-291439 GCF_045310795.1 Candidatus Clostridium helianthi | reverse complement strand
TCACTAAAATTGAATTAGCACATCATAAATGCTCAAATGGAAAGTTTGGCAATTTATGATATGCTGAATGCGGGTTATATAGTACAGTAAAAGAAAAAGTATTTACAGGAAATATTGTGCTATCAATTATTGTGATAATAGGGTATTGTTATTCTTCAACTATTAGATATATAAAGGCGAGAAGAATCAACTGTGATACTATGATTTTTAAAGAAGAGACATATTTTTATATATTCCTAGTTGGAATATCTCAAATTATAATATCTGTTATAGGGGCAGGAGATGCAGACTTAGCTAAGCATGTTTTCATGTATAATATGAGTTTTGATTTAATTATAATATATTTTATATCTATAAAATTAAAAAAGCATCAGGCTAAGATAAAACCCCAAAAACAATAGATATATATGTTTCAATTCACAATGCACAATTGCGGATGAAATTCTTGTAATATTTCTACAACATATATGTTTAAGCTATTAAGCTCATATCTTTACTAGAAATCATAAATATATTTGTAACCACAAGGGTCATAATATGGAGAAAACATTTGAAAATGAGAGTTTGATTTATACTTTGAAATATATTCCATACTAGAAAGTAGAAACATTTTTGCGCAGCAGGCATTTAAAAATGAACTGTTAAAGGTGCTTTATTGTAGGTTGTTCCACTTGTGCTTGTCACACTGAAAGTGGGAGCAAGCACGAGTGGCGACAACCTGCAATTTAGCACTTTCAGCGAAATTTTTATAGTCCTGCGAAGCAACAATGTTTTTACTTTCGGTTGGCTATATGTATAAGTCTAATTCATACTTGGGTTATCTGTATATGAAAGAAACAATAAGTAAAATTTGATTTTGTATTCACTTTCAAGTGTTTTGAACTGGAGGAATGATATGTGGAACTAGTTAATGTAAGAAAAAAAGTTGATATCCTAATAACTATACTTATAGCATATTTCTTTGTTTTATGTTTAAGCTATAAAGTCTTTGAATTAGACAATTCTTTTGAAAATTATATTATGCTCGAAGTTGTAATGATAATAGCTCTTGTAAGTTATTATACTAATGTTACCTTAGCGTTGGTTGTTACTCTCGCAGCTGATTTTGTTTATATGAGTTACAAATTATATTTAAATTTCTTGGGAAATATAAATATTGATTTTTATTCATATTACTGGATTTTTCTAATTCCAAGTACAGCTATTTTAATGTCTTTAGTTTCAAGAAATATTTTTGCTCTTCAAACAGAAAATGAAAGTTTAATAAATGAAAATTCAGAATTAGTCATGATAGATGAAGAAACAAATATTAAAAATCAAAGAGCTCTTTTAATGGAGTTGCCAATATATATGAAGTTGAGCACAAGACATAAAATTCCTGTTACTTTACTTATTGTAAAGATTAAATTTGCAGAAAAACTTAGAAGTATATTAGGAAAAGAAGGGTATAAGTTTTTACTAATTCAGGCAAGTCAGGTTCTTGAAAAAAGCTTAAGAGAGGAAGATATTAAATATATAATAGATGATAAGACTTTTGGTTTTTTGACAATTACTGATATTAGTGGAGCTAAAGTAGTAAAGGAGAGATTTAGAGAGAACATTAATAAATATGATTTTACTAAAGGATCTCATTATAAAAAGGTGAAGCTTGATATTCAAATTGGCAGTTATACATTTGATAATTCTATAAAAGATCCGTTGGAACTCATTAGACTGGCAGAGAAGGAATTGGAATATGATATATATGAATAAATGTTTTATTTATAGAGTTATAACAATTTTAATTTGCTTTATAGGCGCTGAGTATTTTATTACCCCCATGAAATGTTATGGAGAAAACGAGAAAATACTTATTTTGTATGATAAAAGTAATGAATATGGAAGTGAAAAAAATTTATTAAGTGCTTTAGTTAAAAGTCAGTTATCAAAAGAAAAGGAAATTAACATAGCTAAAATTAATATAAATAATTCAAAAGATTTAGAGCAGTACAATGAAATATTCATTTTAAATATAGAGGAAGAAAATCATAGTATAGAAGCATTAAGAGAGGAATTAAAATCATATGGAAGAATGGTTAACTGGATTAAAAAATCTTCTGAACTTTTAGATAAAAAGGATTTGAAATTAAAAGCTGAAACTTATTTATATCTTGATAATGTAACTCCTTTTAATGATTTAAATAATTTAATAGGCGAAATAGATTATTTAAAAGATAAGGGAATTAAATTTTTTATAGAAGCAGCGCCGGTATTTGTAAATGAAAATTTGAAGGCTATGGGCAGATTTTCAGAAGCCTTAAGATATGCACAGGCAAATGGAGGAAAAGTAATACTTAAGTTTCCTATAATTAATTCTAAAGGAGTAAATGGAACAGATACAAGTGGAAAAATAACTGGAGATAAACTCAAAGAAGCCTTTAAGAATTATACTAATTATTGGATTTATCCAGTTGGAATAAGTGCTGATGAAGAATTGCTCTATAGAGAAGATTTGAAAAGTATTTTAGAAAGTACTGATACTTTATTTCTAAATCACAATGAAGATATTAACATTGATATAGATAATTATGAGATCAAAGCTTATACCAATTTTATTCAAAAAGTTGATTTAAATGACTATATTAGTAATGAAAAAATAAGCAGTAAAAACGCAATAAAAATAGAAAGTAACTGCAATTTAGAAGAATTTGAAAATAATGTTAATAAAGTTTTAAGTAAAGAAATTAATCTTATTCCAAGTAATGAAATAAGTTCTTATATAAAGTTTGGAAGTGAAATTAAGAATGATCATGGAAGAGTTTTTCTTAACAATCAAGAAGTAACTCAGGATAGATTTATTAATGCAGAAGAATATGAAAGTGCTGTTAATAAAACAATTAATAAAGAAAATCCAATTAAAAAGGATTTAACTTTTACTAATAGAAGATTGGAAATATTCAGCGGAGCAGCGTTAATAATATTTATAGGAATACTTATAATAAGCAGAAATATAGAAAGAAAAAGGTTTTTTAAATAATGGTATGAATATTTTAGATTATTTAGTTATATATTCACTCATAGTAATATGGATAACAATTTTTATGAATGTGATATTAGTAATAGCCGGATATATGTATTATTCAAAAGTAAACAAGGAATATATGTATGAAGAGCTTGAAAGCTATCCATTTGTATCAATATTAGTTCCAGCTCATAATGAAGCTGTAGTAATAAAAAAGACAGTAATTTCTTTGTTAGAATTGGATTATCCAAATGATAAATATGAAATTATAGTAATAAATGATAATTCAAGCGACAATTCTAAAGATGTACTTGAAAATGTCCAAAAAACTTATTATGGCAGAAATCTTATAGTGATTAATACTGATAATATAATAGGGGGAAAAGGAAAATCAAATGCTTTAAACATAGGTCTTCAAAGAAGCAAGGGAGAAATTTTAGCGGTTTATGATGCAGATAATACTCCTGATAAAAATGCTCTTAAGTATTTGGTGCAGACTTTGATAAAAGATAAGAAATTAGGAGCAGTTATTGGAAAGTTTAGATGCAGAAATAAGGATGTAAATTTACTTACAAACTTTGTTAATATAGAAACTCTTACATATCAATGGATGGCGCAGGCAGGAAGATGGTATATGCTTAAACTTTGCACCATTCCAGGAACTAATTTTGTAGTTAGAAGAGAAGTGATGGAAGAAATGGGAGGTTGGGATACGAAGGCTATAACAGAAGACACAGAAGTCAGCTTTAGAATTTACAGAATGGGATATAAAATAAAATTTATGCCTCTTGCAGTAACTTACGAACAAGAACCTCAGACTATTAAAGTATGGTTTAAGCAGAGAAACAGATGGGCAAAAGGAAATATATATGTAGTAATAAAAAATCTGAAATATTTATTTGGACTAGAAGCAGGAGTGACAAAATTTGATATTCTATATTATACTTTGGTTTATTTCTTTTTTTTATCTGCAAGTGTAATATCAGACTGTTTATTTTTGCTTGGAGGAGCAAATTTAATTGAACTTCATATTGGAGGGTATGAGATTATTTTATGGTTTATGGCATTATTAGTATTTGTCTTATCAGTAATGGTAGCAATTTCAACGGAAAAAGGAGAATTGAATGTAAAAAATGTATTGATTATATTTTTAAGCTATTTTACTTATTGCAAAATGTGGGCTATAGTTTCGGTGGCTGGTTTTTACAATTATATAAGGGATGTTGTATTGAAAAAGGAAGCAAAGTGGTATAAGACAGAAAGATTTTCTTAAGGAGGAGCAGCATGAAAGGATATATTTCAAATAAAGTAATGAGGAACAATGAAAAGCACATCTTTGGAGTATTATTTTTTTTCGTGTGTTTTATTTTTTCTACAGCGATTTTGATATTTAATACAGGTGCTGAAGTATTTGCTGCATCTGAAGGAAATAATATAGAAACAACTGAAAGTATAAAAACTTATAGTTTAAGTAATGACATATCCTTTAATGGAACTTTTTCAAGTCATAGTATATATTTCAATGTAGATAAATGGTGGGAAAATACTAAAGCTGAAGTTCAAGTGAATTTTTCTATAAATCAATTAATTGATAATAGTAAAAATTCCTATATAAAATTATCTGTTAATGGAACGCCTTTTTATTCTCAAAAAGTTTATTACAGAGCAGATTCAGAGGTTCAGCAGTTAACGGTATCTATACCAAAGGAGCTAATAAAAACTGGATCTAGTGAATTAAAAATAGAAGCTTACTTAAGATCATCTGAGGACCCATGTGTAGATGATGTTAATTCAGCTAATTGGTTTGTAATAAAAGATGGTACTAACATAAAAACAACCTTTAATAATATTATTTCCAATAATAAAATATCTGATTTTCCATATCCATTTTTAAAAAATCATGATAATGATAGTGATTTAGAGGATTTATTAATTATAATTCCAGATGATTACACTGATTCAGAGCTTAGTGCTGCATACATCTTAAATTCATATTTACAAAAACTAAATGATAAATATGAAAATAAAATAAATATAACTAAGTATGGAGATTTTCAAAAAGGAGAAAATACCAATAATATATTTATTGGAAAATTTAATAGTTTTCCTAATGAGTATACAGAAGAAAATGATCAAAGTGATGAATGTCTTATAAAAATATCAAATTCATTGTATTCAAAAAATACAAATATTAAAAACATGATGATTTTGTGTAATGATGATGACAACTCAATAAGAGGAGTTAAAGCACTGGGAAACCAAGAGTTAATATCTCAGTTAAGTGGTGATACTTATAAAGTAAATAAAGATTTAAAGGTAGATACAGTTCCAGATACTAAAAGTGGAAAAATCACTTTTGACAATATGGGAATTGGTGAAATACAGTTAAAAGGTGTTTTTAGAAGAGAAGCTGGAATAAGCTATAGTATTCCTAAAAATAAGGTTTTTTCTCAAAGCGATAAGCTTAAAATTTTTATGAGATATTCAGATAATCTTGATTTTGATAAATCTTTAGTTACAGTGTACGTTAATAATACACCTATAGGAAGTAAAAAACTTGATAAGGGTAAGGCTTTAAATGATGAATTGGAGCTTAGTTTACCAAATGATATAAGTTACACAAACTATTTAGATATAAAGCTTGGTTTTGATTTAATTTTAAAAGATACATATTGTGAAAAAAGAGAAGAGGATATGCCTTGGGCCCTTGTTACAAGAGATTCATATTTATATATTGGTGATAACGATACGGAAGGATATTATTTTTCAAGTTACAGTGCACCATTTGTAAAAGACGAAATGTTTAATGATACTGCAATGATTGTTCCAGATAGTCTAAGTTCTAAAGAAATGAATTCATTAGAAAAAGTTATTGGTTTTTTAGGAAAAGATGTTACCTACAATAATGGAGAGTTTAAAGTTATTAGTAATTCAAATGTAACAGCTGATGATAAAAAGAAAAATATAATAGTCTATGGAACTCCAAAAACTAATAAATTGATTCCAGAGATAAATGATAAATTATGGTTTAAGTATGATGAAAGCTATTCAAAATTTTTATCAAATGAAAAGCTTCAATTAACAGAACCTTTTAGCTATAAGATTGCAAATTTCCAATTTGATATATCAAAATACAACAGCCAAAAGGCAATGCTTGTATTAACCTCACCAGATAATAAAGTATTAGAGGACTCTCTAGATTATTTAAGTGTAACGGAGATGTTTCAAAAACTTAATGGAGACTGCGCAATAATAGATGAAGAGGGGAATATTAAAACATATAAAATGAAAAAAGAAACTACAAAGCCAGTTTATGAAAAGGTAGAGGAATTAGGCGGCAATGCTAAGATAATGCTTATAATAATAGGTTTGTTTATAATATTTGCAGTAATTGCTATAGTTCTATATTTATATAAAAACAAAAGCAAAGACAAGAGCGATAAAGGTAAAATAGGAAGTAGAAGAAGACGATACAATAAAAAATAATAAGTTAGTATATTGAGTTTATTTTTCATCATACTGATTCTATAACAATAAGGTTCTGTATAGTAATTTGCATTGTTCCCATTAACAGTAGTTCTGTTTGGCACAATTCAATTAATATCATATTCTGTTCTGTTAGGGAATTATAGTTGTATAACTTAACTACATCTCCGCTAAGTATATTGAACTAATAGAGCATATAAGAGAACAATATACTTATTATGAAAAATAATTATAGTATTTTGTATTTGTTATTTTATGTTTATAAATGTATCCAACTTTTAATTATTTTTAAGTAAATGTTTTCGGAGGCCTGATCGTATTTGAATAAAAATTTAAATATGATAACATAGTAATTGAGAAAAATAATAATTAAATACTTTATAAACTATATTTGTTGTAATGTACAATTCACATTTCACAACGCACAATTAATTGTAGCTAAAGTTCTTGTAATATTTTTAGAATTACGATGAAGAATTATTTTTGCAACATATATAGTTTTGCCAAAAATAGATAAATGGGGTGATATAATGAAATATGCATTAGATGTGCATACTCATACTATAGCAAGCGGCCATGCTTACTCAACCTTAATGGAAAATGCAAAAGCTGCTTCGGAGAAAGGAATAAAGGTGCTTGGTACTACAGAGCACGGAATTACTATGCCACATTCTCCGCATATATGGTATTTCAATAATTATAAGGTGCTGCCAAGAGAACTTTTTGGAGTTACAATGCTTTATGGAACTGAGGCTAACATAATTGATTATGATGGAAGCTTAGACATGGATGATTTAACATTAGAGAAATTGGACATTGTAATTGGAAGTATACATGATGAAGTTTACAAAGTTGGAAATATTGCAGAAAATACACGAGCTTTTATAAACGTAATAAAGAGTGGAAAAGTTGATATAATTGGTCATCTTGGAAATCCAGGAGTTCCAGTTGACTTTGAAGAAGTAATAAAGTGTGCTAAGGAAAATGATGTTTTAATAGAAATTAACAATAGCTCATTTACAACATCTAGAATTGGAAGTTTAGGTAACTGTACAAAAATAGCATCGCTATGTAAGGAACATGAGGCTAAGCTAATAATAAATAGTGATGCGCACTTTTGTACTCGTATTGGGGAATTTACAGAAGCTATTAATATGCTAGAATCAATAGAATTCCCGGAAGAACTTATAATAAATAATGATCCAAAGGAATTATTATTGAGATTAAAGAAAAAAGGTAGAATAAAAGATTTAGAAGTAGAATAATTGCAATAGAAATTAAACAATAGAATGTATGATAAGCTAAATTCTTATAGATATCCAAATTTAAAATTATATTTATGTGTGGGAAAACCGAAATTAGATACAAATTTGTTCCAGCGGACTAGTGAAATTTTCGATGGATAGTTCTAAGTGGAAGGTTGAACTCATTTCTGCATGCTCCAAAAACAAGTTTAGGACAAGCAGAAAATGGAACAACCTTCAACTAAGAACTATCACAACTCAATTTCAAATGCCGCTTTCTCAAACATGTATCTAATTTCTAGTATAATTCACAAAGATTAAAGTATAGGTATATCTTTTGGGTTGGATATCTATAGTATGGATACCCAATCATAAACTATACGTAAACTATGAAATATCCTCCAGATAGAAATGAGTAATATACTTTTGTGGAATGTTTCATTGGTAATTATGATGGATGTGATTCTTTGGCTATAAGTTGTTCCAAATGTGCTAGTTCAAAGCTTATTCTTTGAGGCTAGCACTTTGGATGCAACTTTATAGACTTAGAATCACCCATCAGAATTACCTAGAAACTGGAACAAAAGTATGTTATTCATTTCGGAGAGTTATCTGTATAAGTTCAGGTATTAGTTGGGTTATGTATACATTCTATTTTTTGACTAATATTTAATTGAAAACTTTTTTTCACCATCTAATACTGGAAGTATATTTAAATCTATATCGGAAACTTTAGCAAATCCATTTCCTTTTTTTATTTCGGAAACGAAAGATAAGACATTAGTTTCTAGTCCTTGAACCTCAATTTCTACATTTCCGTTCATAAGATTCCTACACCAACCAGTTAAATTTAGTTTGCAAGCTGTAAGTTGAATAAAATATCTAAAACCAACACCTTGTACTCTTCCTTGTACTATTGCTGAATATCTAATCATGTGTTTATCCTCCAATTCCTTTATAAATCGATACTTTTGATAAAATATGTTTTTCTCATATCAGGCCTATTAGGTCAATTTGCTGATGAGCAGAGAAACCAAATCTATGATTTGGTGTGAATTAGTTAAGCAGACATTCAAATATGTGATTTGATGATGGCCGCTTACTCTGTGAATACTCAGTGAGCGCATGCGAGTCGAGCTTCCAATGATGTAAAATAGGATGGCAAATATACTTGTTATTTATTTGATTGTTCCTAGCTATAGTGATTCATATAACTTAACATATATTTCATTCTTTGTTTTTTTATTATATCATAATATATCTAAAAATTAGATGATAATCACAAAAGTATTTAAAATTTTCAGAATCTTTAGTATAATGTATATGTATTAGGGAATAATATGAATTAATTACACTATATGGAGGTCTTCGTATGATTGAAAGAAGCGTAGTATTAGTTAAACCAGATGGAGTAGAAAGAAATATAATAGGAAATATTTTAAGTTGTTATGAAGATAATGGTTTAAAAATAGTAGCCCTAAAGCTTATGAGAGCTACAAGAGAAATTGCTGAAAAGCATTATAGTCAACATAAAGGAAAAGACTTTTATGAGGAACTTATAACGTTTATAACAAGGAGCCCACTATGTGCATTAATATTGCAAGGTGAAGATGCTGTAGCAAGAATAAGAAAGATTAATGGAGCAACTAGTCCAACAGATGCAGAAGAAGGAACAATAAGACATAGATATGCTAGAAGTAAGACAGAAAATTGTGTTCATGCATCAGACACTGTAGAAAGTGCTAAAGAAGAAATTGCTTTATGGTTTCCAGAAATATAAAATACGGACTTTAAATGAATGAATAATTGAATATTAGATTTAAAAAGGCCTACTTAGAATACAATTAGTATTTAAAGTAGGCCTTTTTGTGTGTGGAGAATATAGATATCCAAATTTAAAACTAAATTTATGTGGTAACTTACCGAAATCATAAATATTTTGTTCCGAAAAGCTATGAAAATATTGCTGAAGGTTCTAAGCAGCAGGGTGTATCCACTTTAGCATGCTCCAACTTTCAGTTTGACAAGCTAAAATGGAACAACCTACAGCTAAGAACCTTTAACAGCTCATTTTCAAATGTTTTCTACACAAATATATTTATGATTTCTAGTGAAGATACGAGCTTAAAGTATTAGAAATTTTACAAATATATTCATCTAATAAATCTAGTTTTGAAGTTGAACACCATGGAAATTGAAAGTACAAAGTTCTAATATATATTACGAAAATAATCCTTCATAATAATTCCGAAAATACTATAAGAATTTTAGTTGTAATTGTGAAATGTGCATTTTGAATTGCAACATATATGAGTTCTAAATTATATAGTCATTCTTTATAAAATTATTCAGTTTGTAGTGTCTAATAGTCTAAATAAGGCTCTGATGAATTAAATTTGGATTGGCTGTTGGAACAGATGGAATTGTTATTTTTTTGAATGTGACTAGTATAAAAATATGGTATAATAAAATAGAATAGCAATGTTAAGTCTGCAAGGGAGGTAATTAATGAAGTTAAGGAAAGCGAGTATTATAGGGGGAATAATTTTAGTTTGTCTCATCATAATAATAGTCATAATACTGTATAATCTGATTGGTCCAGGTGCAAAAGATATTAGGGCATCTAAGGCTTTTATGGCTAGGTTATATTCAATTAATGCAATAAATACTGAACAAAATTTAGAATCTATAAAATATGAAAGAAGAAGAGCACTAAATAGTCAGAATGAATTAGTTCATAGAAGTATAGTAACTCAAAGTTTTGGTATAGATTTAGATAAAGATAATAATGTAATAGGTTTTGCGAAAAAAGAAATTCCAGCAAATGCAACAAAAATTAATTTACAAGATGCTAGAACTTTAGCAGAAGGATACTTAAAGAATATATATGATGGAGATGTGGTCTTAAAGACAATTAATAGCAATGAGGATGCAAAGAAGCTGCCATATTACTCATTCATATATACAAAGCAAAAGAACGGATATCCGTTTTATTTCGATGAAATAAAATTAAACATTGATAAAGAAAGCGGTTTTCTAGATGGATATTCCAACTCTACAATGCAAAGGGAATGTAAAGATCCTGTAATAAATATTTCTAGTGAAGAAGCAAAAAAAATATCTAAAGACTCTTTTGAAAAATATAATAAAGAAACTGTAGTTAAAGATGAAACTGATTTAGTTTATGCAGATAATAGAATGGAAAAAGAAAAAAGCCCAATATATGAAGTCTGTTACATTGTAACTATAGATGGTAAGAATGATAAGGGTGCAAATATTAGTTGGAAGTTTTTTATTAGCGCAGAGAGCGGTGATGTTTTAAATATATTAAAAGATGGCGCTGAAAAAGAAGTTATTACAAATAAATAAAAAGATAGAGGATAATCTGATATTTGATTATCCTCTATCTTTTTTCATTTTATAGAAATTTAAAATTTAGCAAATTCATAATATACTTGAGCTATTTAATTATTTGTTGGTGGATGCTGATTGTTACTACCAGGTCCGTAAGAATTATGTGTAGTATTCTTGTTACCACCAGTGCTAGCATTATTAGAATTTGAATTATTATTCTCATTATTATTTTCAGTTTTCTGTGAAGGTTCCGTACTACCAACGACAGGTGGAGCTAGTGTGTCATTATTAGTTACAGGAGGAGTCTCGGAATCTGCTGGGGCATTACCTGAATTTGAATTATTATCTGCAGGGTTTAAATTAGCTGAAGATCCGTTATTAAAATTATATCGATTAGTACCAGAGTGTATTGTGCAATTTGAAGTTGGTTGTGTTCCATCGATGAATAATTCTTCATAAACCCTGCTTCCTCTAAGGTCAAAATTACAGAAAAGGGTTGAAAGTTCACCAGAATCCTTACAAACACTAGCTTTTACTATTCCGCTAGGCTCTTCTATATCTTTTGCCTCTAACTTCGCATGAGCTTTAGCCATTAATTTTCCCCAAACAACAGCGCACCCACTTGAACTACCATGGAGTTCTTTAGGATTATCATATCCAATCCAAACAGAAGCTGATAAGTAAGGTGAAAGTCCTGCAAACCATAAATCTGTGGAATTAGAAGTAGTACCAGTTTTACCGGCAACAGGCATATTGCCCCACTTTGCACCAGTAGCATTGTATTCATTTACTGGTCCTTTTAACATATCATATAGAATATATGCAGCTTGTGGTGAAAAAACTTTTGTTTGTTTTGGCGAAGTATTATCAAGTAAAACTTTACCTGTAGAATCAACTACTTTTGTATAGAGCATAGGCTCCGTATATATACCGTTGTTACCAAAGCTACCATATGCAGCAGCTAAGATAGATGTATTACCACCGTCCCTATCACTTGGAGAGTTATTGAACTGTCCTAAAGCAACAGCTGCCATTGATGACTTAGAAGCAGCGTTATACTTTAGACCAAGTTTTTCGCCGTATTCAATACCAGTTTTCATACCGATTTTATCTTCTGTTAAAACTGCACCAGTATTCTTTGAATGCGTAAGAGCATCTCTTGAGGTCATAAGTCCTGAATATTCATTAGGAGAATTTAGAGGATTATAAGGACCATCTTTTGCCGGAGAATACTTCTTTCCGATTTCAGGAGGTATTGGTGCATCATTTATAGGTGTTGCAGCAGTTATAATTTTTTGATCTATACCAGGACCATATACCGTTAATGGTTTTGTAGACGATCCGATAGGACGCAAATCATTATAGGCTCTATTTATTGATTGCGGACCTTGTTTACCACGTCCCCCAACCATTGCAAGAACATGACCATTTCTGTAATCCATTATTGTTGCGGACGCTTGTAATAAAGGAACGCCATCTTTATCGTAGCTTTCCTTGTTATTAATTCCTAAGTTTTTATAATTATCTAAAGTAGATTGGGTAAAATCTTGAAGCTCTTTATCCATGGTTGTATAGATTTTAAGACCACCATTAACCATTAATTTAGATACTTCTTCATCTGAATATTTATATTTTTCCTTTAGGTCTTCTTTTACCTGAGACACAGCAGGATATACAAACCATTCATAGTTTAATCTATAGTCCTTTTTAATTGATTTAAATACTAGACCACCATTTTTAACATCGTTAGCGGCCTTATCATATTGAGCGTCATCAATATATTGAAGCTTGTGCATCTGACTTAAAACAGTAAGTGTTCTATTAATATAAGGACTTGGATCCTTTTGATTGTTATAAGCGCTATATGAACTTGGAGCTTGAGTAATTCCGGCTAGATATGCACATTCAATCAAAGATAAATCGGGTGTGCTTTTACCAAAATATAATAAAGATGCAGCCTCTACTCCATACACATGACCACCTAGGGGAATTGTGTTCAAATAAGCTGTTAAAATTTGATCCTTTGTTAATGCTTTTTCTAAATTAATAGCTAAATAAGCTTCTTTTATCTTTCTTTCAATAGAAACATCATTAGTTAAAATTGTGTTTTTAAGTAATTGTTGAGTTAGTGTAGATGCTCCATGTAGTCCTTTTTGTCCAGTAACAAATCTCTTTGCATCTAAAAAAGCTGCACCTACAATTCTCTGAATGTCTATTCCATTATGTTGGTAGAATCTTTCATCCTCGATGGATACAAAAGCATTTTTTAAGTTAGATGGTATTTTGCTTGAATCTATAACGTAACGTTCCTCATCAGTCTGCATATTATCCATAAAGTCCCCAGCACTATCATATATACTGGAAGGTTGGTTTAAAGTTAATACAGCATCGACATTTAGAGGAGGCGTAGTTTTTATAATAGCAAAAGCATAACCTGCGCATACTACTAACATTGCAAGAAAACAAAATATAAAACCAAAACATATGCCCTTAAAAATTTTTTTTGATTTCTTTTTCTTCTTTTTAGATGGCTTTTTTTTTCGTGGGGCATTGTTTGGTTTTTTCACGTTATCATTAATTGCCATTTTATCCTCCTAAAATTACAAGGTATATAATTTAATAATATTCTATATCATTATAGCATAATTATAGTATGATTAAATAAATAACTCAATAATAAAGGTGTTGACAATGCAATATTATACAAGACGAAAAACGCATAAATACATATCATTTATAGTACTTATTATAGTTATTATTGTCATTTTAAACATAACCTTAGTATTTTTTGATCAAAGGGTCATGCCCTCTGTTACAGAAATAGCGACAATAATGGCAAAGTCCCAAACATTAGATATAATAAATAAAAAAAGTGTAGATATTTTATCAAAAGATTTTAAGTATGATGAGATGGTAAAAATTGAAAAAGACAACCAAGGCAATATAATTTTAATTCAAGCGGATACTGGAAAATTGAATTATATAGCAGCTGAATTGTCTACAGAATGTAATAAAGAATTAAGTGATATGAAGAACAATGCAATAAAAGTTCCTTTAGGCTGGATGAGTGATAAAAGTGCCTTTTATAATGTTGGCCCTAAGATAAGTGTTGAGATAGAGCCTATAGGAAATATAAGTACAAGTTATGAATCTAAATTTGAAAGTGCTGGAATTAATCAAACTAGGCATAAGATATACTTAAATGTTACAGCTAAAATCAGGCTTAGACTTCCACTAAGGAATCAAGATGCTGAGGTGAGCACACAAGTTCCGGTTTCAGACACAATCATAGTTGGAAAAATACCAAATACAACTCTTGGATTTCCTACAAATGAACAAAATAATTAGCAATTCACAATTTATAATGAACAATTCACAATGTAAGAAGAAATAAGACAAGGCTTCGCCTTATCTTATTTCTTTTTAAATCGAGTTCTTAACTATACTATTTAGAATTTTACATAATTCTCTACATTTTAATAATATAGAGTTTCCAGTAATTTGCTCAATAATACTCGATTTAATAAGTAATTCTATCCAATACTCGGTTTCATTTGCTTCTTTTAAAGCTATATTCATTTTAAATCTAAAATCAGACTTACTAAAACCACGAATACCCTCCTTTACATTAGCTCCAATGCTTGTTCCAGATCTCAATAATTGTTTAGATAAAATATACTCTTGTTTATCACGGATTAAAAATTTGTATAAATCTATGATATCAAGAGCAAAATCAAAAGACTTAGTGGCAATAATATTAGCGTCTATTTAAATCACCATCCTAATTTTTTTTAGATATCATAATTATTGACAAGGTAAAAAGATTTAAACAATTTGCAATTAAGGAACAAAGTTCTGTAGGAAATTTAAGAACGGAAAATTAAAAAAATCCCGAAGGGATTTTTTTTATTGTGAATTGTGAATTGTGAATTGTGAATTGGAATAAAAAAAGAACCGTGAGGTTCTTTTTTTATTCCCAATTAAATACGTAAGGAACATTTCTATAATAATCCCCGTAGTTTAATCCGTATCCAACTACAAATACATCTTCAATTTCGAAACAGCAGTAATCAGGTTGTATATGTACTTTTCTACGAGAAGGTTTATCAAGAAGAACACAAGTCTTTACAGAAGCTGGGTTCAAACCTTTTATGTAATTATAAACGAAATCCATTGTAATTCCAGTATCAACTATATCATCAACTATAAGAACGTCCCATCCTTCAATATTATCAGAGATATCATTAACTACTTTAACAGACCCAGAAGATGTTTCGCTATGTCCGTAGCTTGATGTAGTCATAAATCCTATTTTGGCATCTAAATCTATAGCTCTAGCTAAATCAGCAGCATAGATAAAACTTCCACGAAGTAAAGATAAAATGTAAAGTTTTTTACCTTTATAATCTTCAGCAATAGTTTTTCCTAATTCCTTTATTCTTGTATTAATTTGTTCTTCAGAAAAAAGAATGTTACGTTTCTTATCTTCCATGTTTAAAAAACTCCTTTTATATTTATTTTTCAAATGTACACATTTCCTTAAAAATACACAGCTTATTATTAGCATATAAGTTCTAAAATAATATAATTCATTCTATTTGGTTTACAATAACTGATAGTTTAAATTTATTTTTGATGAATTTAATTTTTTAGAATACATAATATATTATGTTGCAATTCACAATGCACATTTCACAATTCACAATTACGGCTAAAATTCTTGCAATATTTTTAGAATTATGATGAAGAATTATTTTTGCAATATATATGATTACAGATAAAATACTCATAGGTATTTATAAATTGTTGCATATTTTTCAAGTTATGTGATAATTTACTCTAAATTTATAAAATGTATATTGTCAAGTGTAGATTATTAAAGTTATAATTAATGAATTAATAGTATAAAATTATATGAAAGTTGTCAAGATAGGGATATGAGGAAAATAGCGAGTTAAAGATGTAATGAAAAGTTCTTATGTGCAACATACAGGCTCTTTTCTAATATGTATATTTTGCGTCAGGAAAGTAGGAAGGTTTAACGCATAGAGAACTATCAAGGTAAACCTAACGATGCAGTATGACACGAGATAGATAAACATACTGTTTTGTTATTTTCTTAAATATCCCTTGGCTAATGTGAGGTGTTTATTAATGATATATGGAAATATTGAAGGAATTAGAAAATCTTTAATAGAAGAGTTAGAGAATATTTATTCTATAAGAAATTTAAAGGATGAAATATGTAATGAAGAAATTTTAAATATTATTTCTAGAGTTTCTAGTTTTATTGAAAGAGAAATCAGTGTAGCTATAAATAGAAAAGGTAATGTCACATCTGTTGCAATTGGAGATTCTACATCTGTTGAGGTTCCAATAATAGATATAGATGAAAAGAGATTATCAGGTGTTAGAGTTATACATACTCATCCAAATGGTTATTGTAATCTTTCAGCGCTAGATTTAACAGCTCTATTAAAATTAAAGCTAGATGCAATTATATCAGTGGCTATAACAGATGGTAATATAATAGATTTTTCTTTGGGAATGCTTAGTTTATATAACAATAAATTAGAAACAGAAGAAAAAAGTAATCTTTCTTTAAATGAAATTATGTCTATAAATATTTTAGATAGGATAAGATTTATAGAAAATTTAATTAAGAACAATGATGTCATAGAGGAAACAGAAGAAAAAGCAATATTAGTTGGTTCTGATACAAAAGAAAGTCTAGAGGAATTAGCAGAGCTTACAGAAGCCTGCAACATACCTGTTTTAAAAACTGTATTCCAAAGCAGAAGTAAAATTGATGCAGCATACTTTATTGGACGAGGTAAAGTATTGGAAATCGCTTCTATGAGGCAGGTAGAAAGAGCTAATGTAATAATATTTGATGATGAGCTTTCAGGATCTCAAGTTAGAAATTTAGAAGCTGCATTAGGAGCCAAAGTAATAGATAGAACAACATTAATATTAGAAATATTTGCAACAAGGGCTAAAACTAAAGAATCAAAAATTCAAGTAGAGCTAGCTCAGTTGAAATATAGATTAGGTAGATTACAGGGACTCGGAACTATATTATCTAGAACAGGTGGTGGTATAGGAACTAGAGGACCTGGAGAAAAGAAGCTTGAAACAGATAGAAGACATATAATGGAAACAATATATGATTTAAAAGATGAGCTTAAGAAAATAAAAAGAACTAGAGAAGTACAAAGAGAAAAGAGAAGAAAAGAAAATATTCCTAAAGTATCTTTAGTTGGATATACTAATGCAGGAAAATCAACTTTAAGAAATACACTTTGTGATTTGGCAGCAAAAAATGAAAATAAAACTAAGGAAAAAGTATTTGAAGCAAATATGCTTTTTGCAACATTAGATACTACAACAAGAGCTGTAACTCTAAGTAAAAAAGGAGTGATAACTCTTACAGACACAGTTGGTTTTGTAAGGAAATTACCACATGATTTGGTGGAAGCATTTAAATCAACTTTAGAAGAAGTTATATTTTCAGATCTTCTATGCCATGTAATAGATGTATCTTCAGATAGTGCAATAGATCAATATAATGCTGTAAATGAAGTTTTAAGTGAGCTTGGGGCTATAGATAAAGAAACAATATTAGTTTTAAATAAAATAGATAAAGCTACTGAAGAACAAAAAGCGCGAATTAAAGAATTTGCAGTAGGAAATTTTGATGTAATAGAAATTTCGGCTAAAGAAAAAATAAATTTAGATAAATTGCTAAGTTTAATTGAGGAAAAATTGCCATATAATTATAGAAAAGTAGAGTATTTAATACCTTATGAGAAAGGCGATATTCAATCTTTCTTACATAGAAATGCTAGAATACTTGAAGAAGAATATAAAGATAATGGAACATATATGGTAGCAGAAGTAGATGATGAAGTTTTTAATAAAACTCAGGAATACGCTAAGATATAAGGTTAACTGATTAAGGCACAATCAAATAAATAACTAGTCCATTTGCCAGTCTATTTCCCATCATCCTACGTCGACAAATTGACCTAATAGGCCCGCTATGAGGGCAATTCATCTCCTTGCCTGATGAAAAATATCCATGGCAACTTTTGGCTTGTTATTTATTTTCATGTGCCTAAATATAATAATAAATATAGTCTTTCTGTAATATACTTAAAATAAGTATTGTTATAGGAGACTATATTTTATGGAAACAGATGGACCATTAAATCAATTAGATCCTAGAAGCGCAAGATCCCTAAGAACTGCTCAGAGGGCATTGAATCAGGGAAGTACAGGTGCTAATGCGACTGATGCCGCTGGTAATGAAAATGTATCATCGGATTTAAATAATGAACTAAGAGATATGCAGAATCAAGTATTAACGCAATTATCAAATATGAGTACAGCAATAGCACAAATAAGTGCAGCTCAAACTAATGTTGCTTCAATTAGAGTCGAGCAGATAAGTTTAACTTATTTTACTAGAGAGGTACGTCCTTTACTTGATGCATTATACTTTATCTCTATATCATCTTTAAATATAGCAGGAGTTGCACAGGTAATACAAAGTAATACTTTTGGTGAGAGAAAAGAACTAAGGGAATCATTGGAGCTTGTTTATGAAATGAATCACGAACTTAATCAGATATTAGAGTCATTAAGCAGGCGTTTGAAGATTTACATACATCAGATAAAGAAAATGGATAAAGATTGTCCGCCATTTGTGAATAGAACAGAAGATTCTTAGATATTATATTTAAGAATCTTTTTTTATTCGAATATTATGGATTTGAGTAGTACTGTAAAGTAGTACCTTTAAATAAATATTTCTTTAAGTTATAATGTTAGTAAGTTTGTTATAAAGTAAAACTTTGATTGAGATGTGATTAGGCTTTATCTAAATTTTAATTGGACTTATGCCTTAAAGGGCAGGAGATTCAGAAGCATGCAACCGTTATTTTTTAGTTAAAATGAATAAATGCCTTAGGTGATATCCATCTGATAAACAAAGTAAACAATGTCTTGGTAAAAGAAGGTGAAATTAAGTGTCAAAATCCATATTAGAATATCAGAAATCCTCTGAAAAGTTAATAAATGTATTGAAGACCAATAAAAAAGTGTTAGCTATATTTGCATTTGGAAGCATAATTAGCGGTGATCTTTGGGAGGAATCTGACATAGATTTATTCATTGTATATAAGGATATATTTGATAATGTTAGAGATATATATTCTGAAATACTAGGGGTACCGGTACATATAAAGGTCCTAAATAAAGAAAGCTTTTTAGAACTATACGAAAGTAATGGAAATAAAGGAGTTATAAGGAACTTACTAATATCATCTAAAATAATATTTTCAAGAGATGATGAAATTGAGAGCATTTTTAATAAAGCTAAATATAGTTTAGACAAATATAGAGAAACTTGGAACTTGGTGTATTTAGGAAATGTCATAAAAGATATTAGAGTAACTAAAAAGTATTTGCAAAACAATAGTGTTTTTACATCTTATGAAGTTTTAATAAGAGCTCTAGATAGTTTTGCTAAGTTATATTTAAATTTAAATGGATACACTGTAAGTAAGGACGCAGTAAAAATGGCTATAAATTTAAATAATAAATTTAATATTATAGTTGATAATTTGTTTAATGATAAATGCGCAAAGGAAAATATACAAAACGCTGTAGATTATATCGAGAATTTTCTAGATGAAAATATAAATGAGGCCGCTAAGTCTTTACTGGATTATTTATATGAAAAAAATGCATTTTTAAGCTCCTTTGAAATAAAAAATAGTGATGAGTTCAAGGAATTTAATATAAAAATAGAAGATATACTAAAGGAATTATACAAGAGAAAATTGATAATGAAAGATACTAAAAATTTGGATTTGCCTTCTAATGAAAAATTAGTCAGAGAGAATGTGTATTCATACAAGAGTTATGAGGCACAATCAAAAAAATAGTCTTACAATCAATTAAAGGAGAGTTTTATGGATATTTATAAAGATTTTGCGTTTAAAGATAATGATATCCCTAAGTATATTCAAGTAGCTAATTATATAAAAAGTTTAATTGATAAAAGAAAGATAAAAGAAGGAGACAAACTTCCAACAATACGAGAGCTGTCAAAAAAAATAGGCGTAAACAATGTCACTATAGTTAGTGCATACAATAAGCTTAAATCAGAAGGTTATGCCTATCAAAAGGTAGGAAGTGGTAGTTATGCAAAAAGAAAAGAAGTTGCTTCAAATTTTAGAAAAGAATATTCAAATACATTAAAAAAGATATCCATGGGAGATTTAACTAATGTCATAGATTTTACAGGTGAAACTACAGGGGAAGTGTTATTCCCTATTGATGATTTAAAAGGAATTATAAATGAAGTTTTAGAAAGAGATGGAGCAAATGCATTACTTTCAGACAACAGAAATGGATATACTAATCTTATTTATACTATAAATAAAGTATTTTGGAATAATAAATTAAACAATGAAGACATAATAATTATATCAGGTGCTCAACAAGGAATTGATATTGCATCTAAAGGAATATTAAATATAAATGATAATATAATAGTTGAAAAGCCAACATATGTAGGAGCATTATCAGTATTTAAATGGAGAAAGGTTAATTTGTTTGAAGTGCCAATTGATGAAGATGGAATAAACTTAAATAAATTTGAAAAGATATTACAGAAAAACGAAATAAAGTGTTTTTATACAATGAGTTATTTTCAAAATCCAACAGGAGTAAGTTATAGTATAGAAAAGAAGAAGAGAATTTTAGACCTTGCAGAAATTTATGATTTTTACATAATTGAAGATGATTATTTATCGGAACTTATATATGAAAATTCATTAGAATATGTGCCGTTTAAATGGCTTGATAAAAATGATAGGGTAATTTATATAAAAAGTTTTTCGAAAATATTTCTTCCAGGAATAAGATTAGGATACTTAGTTGCACCAGAAGTATTCAGTGAAACTCTTCAAAATTCAAAGCACAATACAGATATAACTACTTCAAGTTTAATGCAGAGAGCCTTGGAATTATATATTTCGAGTAATAAGTGGAAAAAGAATATTAAAAATCTAAATGACGAATATATAAAAAGGTATACGCATTTAAAAACAATTCTAGATAGTGAATTTAAAGATATGTTAACCTACAATGATCCAAAAGGTGGATTAAATTTTTATATAACTTTAAAAGATGAATTTAAGATTAATACTAAAGAACTTTTTATAAAACTTAAAAAGAAAAATGTATATATTACTCCAGGGGCTATGTTCTTTACATCACAAAATGATGGACAAGATTCTTTTAGGATAGCCTTTTATCAAACCGACAAGGAAAAGATTGAGAAAGGTATGAAAATACTTAAGGAAGAATTAATTTTAGATAAGGAACTTAGAGTTGAGAAGTGAAATTACTTAGGGAGATATTTTTACTAATAATTTTATCTGATGTTTAACCACTGTAACACTCCAATCTTCTATTAAAGTGGTAGATAAAAGTGGCACAATCCGAGATAAGTTTAACTAACCTTTAATGGCAGATTTACCATCAAGGTGCACATAAAAAACTCTCTCTGAAGCTAGGTTTCACTTTATGCTAATATTCTTAAGAATTTTAGAATATATATTTTAAACAATATTAGAATATATATTCTGTACAATATATATTCTTAAGAATATGCAGTAAAAATGCAGCATAGGAAGGTATTATAATATTCTAATTATTTAAGTATGTATAAAATTGTTTTAAATCAATATGCGTACTATATATTCTGATTTGAGATTGAAAAGGAGCTAGATTGATATGTCGTACATTACAGTAAAAGACTTTGGTGAAGATAGATTTGAAGAAAAGAAGTCAGAGTTTATTGGTTATGCAAAAAGGGTGGAAAATGAAGAGGAAGCTAAAGCTTTTATAAATGAGATAAAGAATATGCACAAGCAAGCAAGGCATAATTGCTCAGCATATATAATCGGAAAAGACATGAATATTCAAAGGTACTCAGATGATGGCGAACCACAGGGAACAGCAGGAATACCAATTCTTGAAGTGATGAAAAAAAGTAGAGTGACAGATTGTGCAGTAGTTGTTACGAGATATTTTGGGGGAATACTTTTAGGGGCAGGTGGTTTAACTAGAGCTTATACAAAAGGTGCCAGCATCGCAATAAAATCAGCTGGTGTAGTGGAAAAGGTTGAAGGACTGAAACTAAGTTTTGAAATGGAATATGATCTTTTTGGAAAAGTTCAATATACATGCGGTCAAAATTCTTGGCATATAGAAGATACTGAATACAGCGATAAAGTGATTGTTAATATATTAGCTGAAAAGTTAATGGCTGAAGATATAGAAAACGAGATTGTAGAAGTTACTAACGGAAAAGTAATAGTTAGAAAAAGTGAAGAAGATATATATTTTAAAGAGGGAAATAGATTATACTTGAAAATATAATTAGTATATTCTAGGATTATGGTTCGTTGCTTATAGATATCCAACTTTAAAACTAGACTTATGTGGTAACTTGCCGAAATCATAAATATTTTGATTCCGAAAAGCTATGAAAATATCGCTGAAGGTTCTAAGCGGCAGGTTGTATCCACTTTAGCATGTTCCAACTTTCAGTTTGACAAGCTAAAATGGAACAACCTACAGCTAAGAACCTTTAACAGCTCATTTTCAAATGTTTTCTCCACAAATATATTTATGATTTCTAGCTAAAGATAATCATTTATATACAGTAAATATGGAAATATGTTCACAGAATAAGTCTAATTAATAATTGGAATGTCTATAGTTACGTATTTAAAGCTCAGCGAAACACTTCGTAAAAGAATGAGAATACAAGCTGATTATAAAATTTATTATTCATAATTAACTACTTCTGGAGATTTTTATTTCAAAGTAAAAATTTAGTTCTAACAATAAATTTTTTATAACATGAAACTTAGATTTAGGCATATTACAATGAACTAAGTCATTAATCAGATAGAGTAAAAGGATGGAGATTCAATTGCAATGTAAATTTTATATTTTAATAAATATTATAGAGAATTATTTGGTAATAGGATAATTGTGAACTTATGTAAAATGTGGTATAATAGCTGTTGGATTTTGTATTTTAAAGAAAAAATCATTAATTAAATGAATAACTTGTAATAAGGATCGTTACAAATAGATATTATATATATTGTTAACAGGAAGTTATATTCAAAACTTAGTAAATTAATTGCTAAAATAAGATCAAGGTGTAGGGACTTAATTGCAATATATATTTATAAAAATATAGATAATTATTACGAATAAAGTAAGGAGGAAAACATATGTCAGGACACTCAAAGTGGCATAACATTCAAGCAAAAAAGGGCAAGACAGATGCAAAAAGAGGTAAGATTTTTACTAAGATAGGTAAAGAAATTGTGATGGCTGTTAAAAATGGTGGAGCTAATCAAGATACAAATGCAAAATTAAGAGATGTAGTTGCAAAAGCCAAGGCAGCAAACATGCCTAATGATACTATTTCAAAAGCAATTAAAAAGGCATCTGGGGAATTATCATCAGTTAATTATGAAAATATAGTTTATGAAGGTTATGGACCTAGTGGAGTAGCTGTAATAGTTGAAACTCTTACTGATAATAAAAATAGATCTGCTGGAAATGTAAGAAGTGCATTTACAAAAGGCGGCGGAAACATGGGTACATCAGGTTGTGTATCATTTATGTTCCAAGAAAAAGGTGAAATTGTCATTGAAAAAGAAGATAAAGATGAAGATGAATTAATGATGATTGCCTTAGATGCTGGTGCAGAAGATTTCGCATCAGAAGAAGAAGTATTTGTAGTAACAACTGCACCTGAAGAGTTCGGAACAGTTAGAGAAGCATTAGAAGCACAAGGTATTGAATTCTTAGAAGCTTCAGTTAAGATGATTCCAGATACATACACAGCAATAGATGAAGCTGATGCTAAGAAATTCCAAAAGATGTTAGACTTACTTGATGACGATGACGACGTTCAAGAGGTGTACCACAACGCTGAATTCCCTGAGGGATGGGATGAATAAGCTGTTTTAGGCGCTTTTAAATTATAAAAAGCTCTGGATGATATACTTATTAAATAATAACACTTTCAATATTGATATACATAGTTAATTGATATTGGAGGTGTTTTTTTTGTTACTTGTAGATTTATTAATTGTAAAAGGAAAGGATAGCTTATTGTACCAGCCAAGCTATCACTAGTTGGTTATTATATTTTTTAAAATAAAATGATAAATAATTAATAAGAAATTATGTTGTAAATTCAATTGCTTAATTCTTTTTTGATTGCAAACTAAGATCTTCTGGTGTAGATATATAAAACATGATTAACAATATTATTCAATAGTTGTAAATTTTTTGTAAACATGGTATTATGGAATAGAAATATATATGGCAATTATTCTAAAATTTTATATGAAAAGTGACAAAAATGTAGGACTATCAGTAAATAATTGCTAATAATATTTAGAAGAAAAAAGTTTTAAACAAGATAGACCAATTAATGATCATTATGGTATAATTACTATGGCATATATTGGCTGTATTTAATATGTTATGCAAGAAATAAAAGAAATAACAAGTATATTTTGTCATAAGGAAACTTTGATCCATATATTTTAATTGGGCACTTTATATATGGTGAGTTAGTAGTGCAACCGACCTTTATATTTTATAAAGGCCGGTTTTTATATTTTTTAAAAGAATTTGTAATATACTTACAAATATAGTGGAGATATATTGAAGATGTACTTTTGCTAACTATGATTAAAATAAGAGAATGAATCTTTATTATCTTAATGTAATTTTGATTAAATATTTTTGAAAAAATGATAATAAAATACAAATTTATATACAATAACGTTTACAAAAAAGTTAAATAATATTAAAATATACAATGAGAGGTGATTTTTTGGATTATACATTAATATGTATTTTAGGACTAGTTATAGGTAGTTTTTTAAATGTTTGTATTTATAGAATTCCTATAGAAAAATCAATTGCATTCCCACCATCCCATTGTACAACCTGTAAACATAACTTAAATCCACTAGATCTAGTACCTGTATTTAGCTATATATTTCTTAGAGGAAGATGTAAGTATTGTGGTGAAAAAATCTCTATAAGATATCCTATTATAGAAATCTTAAATGGATTGTTGTATTTAATTGTGTATGTAAAGTTTGGATTAGATCTGATTACCTTAAAATATTGTATTTTGGTATCTCTTTTAATTGTAATTAGTGCTATAGATTTTGATACTCAGTTTGTATTTACAAGCACCACGATTTTTGGAGGAATAGTTGGCATTTTATTTATATTATTACAGTATGTTTTATATAAGAATAATGTTCTAGATTTAATTCTGGGAGGAATACTAGGAGCAATAATCATAGGACTAATAGTGTTTTTAACAAGAGGAATGGGCGAAGGCGATATTGAAATAGCCGCTGTGTGTGGATTGTTCTTAGGAGTTAAAGGGATTTTATTAGGCTTATTTCTAGCAATTATACTAGGCGGAATAATAGGAATAATTGTCTTGATATTAAAATTAAAGAAGGCAAAAGAAAAAATAGCATTTGGGCCTTTCATAGCAATAGGAAGTTTGATTTCAATGTTCTACGGAGCAGAGATATTAAAAATGTATTGGGATTTGTTATTGTAAAGATACACTTTTTTACAATAACTTTACTTGTGAAAATTATATAGCAAACTTATACTAATTATAAGGTGCTATGCCGCATTTTATACATAATTCATAGGAAAGGTGAGACTCAGAATGGCAACTGAAAAAAGAAGACTAGGTAATATTCTTGTAAATGCGGGAAAAATTACAGGATATCAATTGCAAGAAGCATTAAAGTCTCAAAGGACACTAGGGAAGAAGCTAGGAGAAATATTACTCGATAGTAAAATTATAACTGAAGAAGACATAATAGAAGCAATAGAACAACAGACAGGAATTAAAAAAGTAGATTTAAATACAATAAATTTTGATAAAAAAGCTATAAGTATAATTCCTAAAAATTTATGTGATAAATATAATCTGATACCATTTGGATTTGAAAATAATAAAATTAAGGTTACGTTATCTGATCCTTTAAATATATATGCAATAGATGACGTTGCAATATCTACTGGGTTCGAAATAGAATCATACATATCTAAAAAAGATGACATAAAAAAGTTTATAGAAATATATTATAGCAGTCAGCAGGTTAGCTTGGCGGCTCAACAACTTTCAAAAGAAAGCTCTGAAGCAAAGAATTTAAAAGTTAATATAGATGAAATGGATAATGTTAGGAATGCACCAGTTGTAAAAATGGTAGAGTACTTATTTAAGAACTCCATAGAACTAAATGCATCAGATATCCACATAGAACCATTTGAAAATGAAGTGAGAATACGATATAGAATAGATGGTAAATTACAGACTGTAAATGTTATTAACATAGAAAGCTTAGGTCCACTAGTAACAAGAATAAAAATACTTGCAGGATTAAATATAGCAGAAAAAAGAATACCACAAGATGGAAGAATAATGACTAGTGTAGGAGGAAAAGAAGTAGACCTTAGAGTTTCAATACTTCCAGTAGTTAATGGGGAAAAAATAGTTATAAGAATCCTTAACAAATCTATGGGGAATATAGGTAGAGATAAACTAGGAATGAGTAATGAAAATCTAGAGAAGATAGATAGAATTATTTCAAATCCACATGGAATAGTATTAGTTACAGGACCTACAGGGAGTGGTAAGTCTACAACATTGTATACAATTTTAAGCGAATTAAACAATGATCAAATAAATATAATTACTGTAGAAGATCCAGTTGAATATACGCTAAATGGAGTAAATCAAGTGAGTGTAAATAATAAAGCCGGATTAACTTTTGCAAGTGGACTTAGAAGTATATTAAGGCAAGATCCAGACATAATTATGATTGGTGAAATTAGAGATAACGAAACAGCAGAGATTGCTACTAAAGCGGCTATAACAGGTCACTTGGTTTTAAGTACACTTCATACAAACGATGCTCCGTCATCTATAATAAGGCTTGTTGATATGGGAATAAAACCATATTTAGTTGCTACGTCAGTAGTTGGAATAGTAGCTCAGAGGTTAGTTAGAAAAGTATGTATGAATTGTAATGTTTCATATGAAGCTACAGAATATGAAAAAGAAATCCTTGGAATTGATAAGGACAAGCAGATAATTTTAAATAAAGGTAGAGGATGCGGATATTGCAATAACACAGGATATGTTGGAAGAACTGGTGTGTATGAGGTGATGGAGATTATAAGGGAACATAGAGAAGCTATTAACCTAGGAAAAGACTCAGATATACTTAGGGATATATCAATAAAAAATGGAATGAATACATTAGTTGCTGAATGCAGGAAGTTAGTTATAGAAGGTATAACGACAATCGATGAGCTTGCGACAATAACAATGACTAAGGAATAGACAGATATTTATTCATACTAATTTTGGGGGGATAGAAGTGGCCAATTTTAAATACAGAGCAATGAATGCAGATGGAGAAAAAATTGAAGGTATGCGTGAAGCAGATTCTAAGGGAGAAGTAATAGATTTCATATCTTCAAATGGATATTATCCTTTAATGGTAGAGGAAGTAATCGAAAGCAGTAAAATAGAGCTGAACTTCAATGAGAAGGTTAAGATTAAAGACATCTCAATTTTTTGTAGGCAATTTTATACTATGCTAGATGCTGGAGTACCTATATTAACTTGTTTAAATATATTATCTAAACAAACCCAGAAGAAAAAACTAAAGGAAGCAATTGTGGAAATTGAACAAGAAGTTCAAAAAGGTGGAGTTTTGTCTGAAGCAATGAAGAAGCAAAAAAAGATATTTCCAGAACTTTTAGTTGGTTTAGTTGAAGCTGGTGAGGCTAGTGGTACATTAACTAGTATAATGCAAAGAATGGCAACTCATTACGAGAAGGAAAATAAAATAAATAATAAAGTTAAGAATGCTATGATTTATCCAATTATATTGAGCTTAGTAGCAGTAGTGGCAGTTGTGTTTATACTAACTTATGTTATGCCAACATTTAAAGGGATCTTTGAACAAACAGGAACAGTATTGCCATGGTCAACAAGGCTTATACTTGGCAGTGGAGATTTCTTAAAAGAAAATTTTATATGGATTATAGTTTTAATAATATTAAGTTTTGTTGGTATAAAATATTATTTTAATACAGAAAATGGTTCAATTGCTTTAAGTAGAATAAAGCTTAAACTTCCAATAATAAAAAAGTTTACTGAGATGGTTATAGTATCTAGGTTTACAAGAACTTTATCTACATTATTAGCAAGCGGATTATCTCTAATAAATGCAATAGATATTGTATCGCAAGTTGTGGAAAATAAAATAGCCGAAAAAGCGTTAAAAAAGGTTAAAGAAAGAGTAGTTAAAGGTGAAGAGTTAAATACTTCAATGAGGGAGTCAGGCATATTTCCAGAAATGCTTTATTCAATGATAAAAATTGGAGAAGAAACAGGATCTATTGATGAAATTTTAAATAAAACAGCAGATTTTTATGATGAGGAATTGGAAACTACAATACAGGCAACAGTTGCTTTAATGGAACCAATATTAATAGTAGTAATGGGACTTGTAATTGGATTTATTATAATGTCTGTAATGCTTCCAATGTATGATAGTTATACTAAAATTTAAAAAGTTAAAATAATACACGTGTAAAACACAGTGCATTATAAAATATAAATTATATAAAAATTAGGAGGAATTAAGATGACTAGTTTATCAATTAGAAAAATGAATGAACTATCAAAGAAAAAGAAGAAAGGATTTACATTAGTAGAACTTATTATTGTTATTGCTATTATTGCAGTTTTAGCAGCGATTGCAATTCCTAAATTTGGTTCGATTACTAGAAATGCAAATTTGAAGGCAGATATAGCTACGGCTAAGAATATTCATGGAATAGCAGCTGAACTAATAGCGGAAAATCCATCTATTGCAGCGGCTGACTTAACTTCAGCAGTTGCTAAAAAAGTTGATGGAGCAGCTAGTAATGCAACAGCATTACCTAACTCTAAATTAAACAATACAGCTTTTGCAGTTACTTATACTTCAGCAGATGGCAATATAGTAGTAACTGCTGGTTCTGGTAATGAAGTATATCCAAAGCAAACTGGTACTTACGCATCCTGATAAAATAAAATTAGATTGATGCATCTAAAAAGTGTAAAGCTAAAATAAGCTTTACACTTTACTGTATACACTTAAAAAATATAAGGGTAAATAGGTGGGGGAAATAATGAATACAATAAAAGAAAAAATTCATTTTAGTAATAGTGGCGAATTTAAGAGAAAATTAGATTTTAACAAAATTAAAGAATTAATGAATCTTGACATTAAAGATATCAAAGCTAAATTGTTGAAAAATAACAATAAAAATAAGAAGTATTTTAAAAAGTCAGAGAAAAAGAGAAAAGTAGTGGCTTTTGATATTGGGAATAAAACTACTAAGATAGTTGAAGGAATTTATTATAAAGAGAATTTAACAATTAGTAAATTTATAGAGATTTCTACACCTAAGGGAGCAATTTTAGATGGAGCAATAGTTAATCAAGAAGCACTTATTTCTAAGTTGAAGCAAGTTTTATCGGAAAATTCCATAACTGCTAAAGAAGGAATATGTACCAATAACTCTACTTCTATTATAAATAGAGAGCTTATGATACCACAAGTAGAGAATGATGAAATTGAAACTGTAGTTAGGTATGAGATTCAACAATACTTACCTATAAATTTAGATGACTATGTTCTTCAAACTAATATTTTAGGTGAAGAAGAATTTCAAGATAGTAAAAAGCTAAGTGTTCGTGCTATAGCATATCCTGAAAAAATGGCTAGGGGATATTATGAGCTTTTAGAAGCATTAAATTTAAAGCCATATGCGCTAGATGTTAATTATAATGCATTAAACAAGTTAATTAATTATATAGATGCTATTAATGAATATGAATATAATTCTAAAGAATCAGTTGTTTTTATAGATATGGGAGCAACGAGTCTTGATGTTAACATATATAATGAAGGAATTTTGCAATTTACAAGAATAATAAAAACAGGCGGTACTGATCTTAACGAAATATTAGTTGAAGTACTAAATCTTTCGGAAGATGAGATTGAACAATACAAAGAGAGAAATATAAACCTAAAAGAAGATAGGCTTGATACCCAAAATAAAGTCATAATAAACGAAATTGATGATTGGATTGATAAAATAGAAAAAGTAATACAATTTTATAAAAATAAAAATATGGGAATTGGTGTAGATAAGATATTTATTTATGGGGGTACATCTAAGATTAAAGGATTGTGCGAACATATGACATCGAAGCTATCAATAAAAGTGGTAAGAATTAAGAGCATACCTAAAATAGATTTTAACACTACTAATGCGGCATATGAATCTATCGACAATTTTATTAATGCAATAGGTTCAATAATAAGATTGTAGAGGAGAGATTAAGAAGTGAAAGATATAAACTTTTTTAGTTATTATCAGGGAAAAAATCAAGAAAAAAAGGATGAAAAAATATACTTTTATATAGCTTACGGAATATTAATCTTAGTGATTTTAACAACAATTATTATAAATTCAGTTAAAATTTTCACTTTAAATAGTCAAATAAAAAATTATACTGAAAAATTAAATGCATCAGATATGCAGGAAAAACTTAAAGAAGCTGATGAAGTAAACGGTAAAATAGAGGTTTTGAGTAAATATGAAAGTAGAGTGTCGGATGTTTCTAATTCCATTGTGAAGAATGATATTGTAACAGATGATTTATTAAATGATATATCTAGTACTATTCCAAATGATGTTTCATTTAAGAGTTTTAAAATAGAAGGTTATGATTTAACAATAAGTGGAGTTTCGCATACTAGGGAAGCTATTAGTGAATTTGAGCATAATTTAAAAGGTTTATCTAAAATAAAAAGTGTTCATATAATAAACATAAATTATGGAAGTGCAGTAGGTGAAGATTATTCCTTTGATATTACTTGTGTGTTAAAGGAGGTTAAATAATATGAAAATAAGTAAAAGAGAGAAGCTAATGCTACTTATCTTAGGTTTTTTCGCAATAGGAATTTTATATTACCAATTTGGTTATACAGCACTTAGTAAGGCGGTAGAAGAAAAAACTAAGGCTAAAAATCAAGTTGAAGAAAAGTACAGTAAGGCTATGCAAACTATAAATTCTATAGAACTCCAAAAAAGTAAGGTAAAAGTATTAAATGCTAAGATAACAAGTGAAGCTAATCCATTGTATCCTACAATAAGTCAAGAGCATATAATATTAGAACTAGACAAGTTGTTGAAAGATAGCGGATTAGAAGGTGGAATGACATTTGAAACAGTAGAAGTTAAAGGAGTAGAATCAATAAAAGGATCACAAAAAGATAAAGAATTACCAGAAAGCTCTTTGCAAAAAGATGCAGATGAATATAACCATAAATATGGGGAAGAAAAAGACGAAAAGAATAATGTAAACAAAGAAGATAATAATAAAGATTCTGATTCAAATAATGGAACTTTAACAAATTCTGATAATAATGTTTCGAATATAAATAATAATAGTAACTCAAATTCTACAAAAGATAAAAAACAAAGCGATTCAAATACCGTAGCTCAACTCAAAATTAATTTGAGTTTTAATGGCAGTTATGATGCGGTAATCAAATTTTTGAATTCTCTTGGAGAATATAATAGAAAAATACCTGTTAGTAATATTAGCATAAATGAAAAAAGTTTAGAAGAAGTAACAGGGTCATTAAGTATGACTATATACTCTATTCCTAAGATAGATGAAGATATAGAGAGCTATTTAAAGTGGAATTTAAATAATACCTATGGAAAGTCACAACCTTTTAATGTAGGAAGTGCCGCTGGAACCGGAATAAAATCAAATACTGATATTAGTGATTTTATGGTTGGAGTAAAGTCATCTACTTCAGAATTACCAACAGTTATGATAGGTAAGGCTAATGATGAATTGAGAACTACGTATGCTTATGGTGATGGTAATAGTGAATTAAGTGCGGAAATGATACTGACTAAAAAGGATGATAAATATTATTATAAATATAAAACAAACATTGATAAAATCCCTATAAATTATAATGATTTAGGTAATGAATTTGTACCAAATAGTGAAAATATAGTTTTAGGTATATCAAGTGAAAGCAGAGTCACATCAAATGATAAATCTGGACTAAAATTAAAGATAATTAATAATACAGATAAACTTGTACAAGTAGATATAAGCGGAGATGATATAAGTGATCCAAGAGTTTCGATTGATGGAGATAGTAAAAATATAAGTGTCAATCAAAAGTAGGTGAAATTTATGAGAGAGAAGTCTAAAAAACATGGCGGATTTACCTTAGTAGAAATGATAATAAGTTTTGCGTTACTTGCAATATTAATGACTCCAATATATTCTATGATAATATCGACTATGAATCATAATAAAAGTGGAGAAATAAAACAAACGGCATCACTTAAAGGACAGGAATTATTTGAGGAAATTAAGAATGAAGATATATATCCAGTTATAGATGGCGGAAATATTACAGGAATCAAGATTGGTGATACAGTAAGTCCAACTTCAATAAATCCTGAAAGTGGTAAACGTGAAGTGACAAAGGATATTGGAAATGGTTATGAAGCTAAAGTTTCAATAACAAAGAATAATTCAATAAATCTTGATAAAACAGTAACGTCAATTGCAACAAGTGATTTTAGTGTTAATTTAAGTGGTCCTACTACACTTGGAACTTTAACAGTTGGATTAAATAGTGAAAAAGAAGGAATATTACATTATACTGATTCAGAAGATGTTTTAAATTTAGTAGTAAATACTAAGACTGAAGGAAATAAAAAGTTAATAGTAATTAAAGATAGGGACAATAATGTAATTAAAGATAAAGATGGTAATGAACTTTCTGGCGAATTAGAAGTAAGTGATGAGGAGAAAGATAATCAAATAAAGTTAACTCTAAATTTTGATGATTACAAAGTTTCAAGAGAGACAGACCCGACAAAGTTAAGAAGTTTTAAAGTAAGTGTATATAATCAAGACGACGTTCCGTTAAATATATGTTTGCAAAAATCAATGGACTTAGATGTAAGTGTAGATACTAAAATGGGGAATGTTAGAACATTTGATAATCGTACAAGTAGTTCTAATAGACTAGGAGAATTGTATGATATAGATGTTGTAATAACTCAAACAACAAATGGTGAAACCAAGGTTATTTTTACTGGTAAGACTAGTCAGAATATAAATATTAATTAGGAGGTGATAAAATATGATGAGAAAAAAAAGAGGATCAAGTTTAGTTTCTGTAGCAATTCTATCATTTCTTTTAATTACAGTAGGAACAGCCATGGTATCTATGACTGTTGGTGATTATAAAATGAGGATGACAGAGAGTACCAGAATAAAAAATTTATATTCATCAGAATCAGGTTTGGATGTAGCTTATGATATACTTGTAAAAACTTTTGACGCAGCAGCCACTTATGGAGTTAACAAAGTAGAAATTTTTAAGTTAAGTGATGATTTTATTATAAATGTTGCAAAAGATTTAAAAGATCAAGTAGCCAGTTTAAAGAATGATATAAAAGATATAAGAAACGGTAATTCGGATAGGAAAGAGGAGCAAATAAAAGAAAAAAATAAACAAATAGATTCGTTAAATAAACAAATTAAAATAGAAGAAGATGCAGCAATTGATGCTTGTTTTAAAACAAATTTTAATGATTTTGTATATATGAATGAACCGCAAGAAGATATAAGTAAAATAAATACCGTGGCAAATAAAGATGAACTTAGAAAATGTGTTAAATATAAAGAATATATTAAGGATGTTAATAAAATTACTAAGAGTGAAAGATATGAAGACGTAATATTTAATACAGAGGGAAATAATAGTATATCCCTTTTTGTAGATAATGAAACTGAGGAAGATAATGGAGGAATAACATATGAAACTATAGATGCAGATTCACAAAATGGAAGAGAGTATTCAACTAGAAAATATACCATAAAAATAACTTCTAAATTTAGCACTAGAGATACTAATGGAACTACTGAAAGAAAGCTTCAATCAATATATGAAGTGACAGTTCCAGATTACAAAGATGTTGCGTTTAGTGAGAGTAATGTGGAATTACCTAAGTACACATTTTTGAATGATAATGCACTTCTTATTGGTGGAGATATGAAGATTACTGATGCTAACTTTGTTGTTAATGGAAATATATTTGTTGAAGGAAATGGATATGACGATATAGATGCAGGTGTGCAGACAAGAGCATATGATAAATACAATGGTGGAATAGTTTTAGATGCTGGTTCTAGTAAAAATGTTACATTTACTGGGGATGTTGTTACGGGAAAAACTTTTAATCTCAGGAATAATGTAAATACAATCATTAATGGAAATTTGTACGCAATGAATGTTTATGCAGGAAGTGAAAGAGCAACTGATACTCCATCAAAGAACTCATCATTACAAGTTAAAATAAATAATAACAATGGAGGAAATGTAACTGTAGATAATGACATTACTTTGAATGCAGATGCTACAAGTATCACAATGGATAGGTTTTATGGAGTTAATGATAGAAAGCGTGATACGACTGGAAGTGTAGGAACGAGTGATAAGCCTCTAGGAAGAATATCCAGTAGTATTATAGTTAATGAACATACAGGTTCTAGTATCACAATTAATACGGAAGCGTATATTATGGGAGTAGCTCATATAAATACGGCAAATGGGTATAGTACAGGTGAATCTACAGGGGTTAGAGGAAATTATATAGCATACGCAGTTCCAGATCCTTCGAATCCGAGTGAAGAACCTATATATGATGAGCCATTGGAATTGTTTAATATTATTGATAAAAGTAAATATTTCATAAACTATTGGAAAGGTAAAAATATAGATTCTGGAGGCATCCATTTGCCAAGTAACACATATTCTTATGGAGCAATAATTGTAGATGAAGGTGGTAAATATAAAGCAGATAATGGAAAGCCACCTGATAGTACAGTTGTAAATAATAAGAAGAAAGAATTTGCTTCAAAGGTATATAATGTTAGAGGTGCAATGCTAACGGATGCTCAAAAACAAGAGTTATATGACTCACTAGGAGATGGCAAGGATGAAGTGAGTGATATAATGTATATGGATGGTGCAGATGAGGGATATACAAAAATAAATCAGATGTTTTTTGAAAAATACGGAAATGTAACAGATGTGCCTGATGAGCAAAATAATAACGAGAAGACTATATTTAGTGATAAGAATATAAAGATTACTGAAGGAGATAAGGATGAAATAGTTAGAGATGGTGATAATGGTATAATCATAAAGGTTTCAGCTGGCAAAACTTTAAATGCTTTTATTGCTACATCCAAAAATATTACTGTTGAAGGTAATGTTAATATTCAAGGGAATATTATTGCAGAGGGAGACCTTAATGTAAGTGGAGTTGAAGGAAAAACCATAACATATAATCCGGATTTGTCAAAAAGAATACAAGCTTCAAATGTGGAACTTTTTAATTCTGTATTTGGGCACATTAGAGAAGATAGTCATGGTGTATCAAGTAGTGAGGCTAATATAAATGTTCAATACGATATTAATAAATTTATAAAAAACAGATTATGGAAGATTGTTAAATAGAATTTTAAGCAAGGATGTGAGACAGATTTGATAAGTTGTAGAAAGAAAAGTGGCTTTACAGTAACAGAGCTTGTAATTGTTATGACGTTAACAGTTGTTGTATTGGGAATAATATGGACAATATTTAACGTAAGTAATAAAATAATTTCGAATGTAACTATTAAATCTGACTTACAAAGAGAAGGACAAGCAATTCAAGAGCAGTTAAGCAATATTGGAATGCAGGCGACTGGAATTGAACCTATTATGGGTGATGATGGTAATGAAGTTACAGGTGAAGTGAAAAAAATAACAATTAATTCTTATGATAAATACGGGAACAGGAAGCAATTTGAAATTGAGAATGCATCTGGAAGAATGTTGATAGATGGGAAAGAAGTATCAAGTTATTTAGGAAATATAACAATAAATAAGGAAATCATTCATAAAGATAAAGCTGAGCTCATTAACAATACTTATATTGATTTTTCTATTACATTAAGTAGAAATAGGAATTATGATAATAAACCAATACTATATCCAATAAAAGTAAGAACAGTATTTAGGAATAAGAATACTTTAGGTACGTAGAACTTTACAGTATTTTTAGATATAAATAAGGTGAATTTAACGTTTTAGGAGGGAGAAGATTGAAATTTAAAATAGCAAATAAAAGGATGGTTTCATTAACTATATTAATTACTTTTATGATATCAATTATTGGTATAGGAAGCTATGTAAATGCAGGAACTGATTTGATGAATGTGAGTCGAGATGTGTCAGTTTCAAATGTAAAATCTGGAGATACTTTTGATGTTAAGTATACTATAACCCCTAAGTCAATTGTTGCAAGTTCACAGGATAATAATAAACAAAAAGAGATAGTATTCGTTATGGATACATCTGGGAGTATGAATTGGGTAGTAGGTGAAAATAGAGATCCGTATTATGGTGAAAAATCAAGATTAGATATAATGAAAAGTGTAGCTAATAACTTCATTGGTAAGTTTAATGATGGTAAGAATAAAGCTAGAATTTCTTTAATAGAATACAATAGTTATGCTTCTAATATTACAGATAATTTTATAAACATTAATTCAAATAATATTAATAAATTAACAGGTCAAAATGGATATATTAATAATTTAAAGGCTGGTGGAAGTACAAATATTGGAGATGGATTACGAAAAGCATACTATGAACTTTCAAATAATGCTCAAGGACAAGAGAAATATATAGTTTTAATGACGGATGGAGAGGCCGAAGCTTATAGTCATGATGATAATGGAAGTTATTACATGAGCAATGGATATTCTTATCAATATGATTCTACTAGCTGGAAAACAGATTGGTTGGGAAATATTGATTTTAATCGGAATCCTGATCCAGACAATAGAGAAAAATCAATGGAATATGCTAAAAAAGTAGCAAGTGAATTAATAGCAAATTCTACTGATAAGCCTAATATTAATACTTTTGTAATAGGGTTTGGAAGTGGATCAGATGGAGATAAGAATAAGCAAATAGCTGATGCAGCTAAAGGTACTTATTTTCAAGCTCAAGATGAAAATACAATAAATTCAGTATATGATAAAATTCAAAAGATTATAGACACTAATGTTAGTGGAAAAGTGCATCTTGAAGAAAATATATCATCAAATTTAGAGGTTGTTGAGGTTAAAAATAAGGGTTTACCTCAAGAATATAAAATTGATAATAATAAATTAGTTATAGATGTTAATAATTATTATACTTTAACTAATGGAAATTATTACTCTGATCCTATAGAATTTACTGTAAAGTATAAAGTTAAAGATAATAATATATGCAAATTGGGAGAAGGAGGTAACTCTTCATTTGTTCAACTTGATGCGTTAGGACAAGTTGATAAAAAATACTTAGAAGAAAAGATTATAGTAGGCAGTTCGAATGTAGCAGATAGTTTGGTGGATATAAATAGAACAGTATCAGTTTCAAGTGTAAAAGCTGGAGATACTTTCGAAGTTAAGTATACTATAACCCCTAAACCAATTGTTGCGAGTTCACAGGATAATAATAAACAAAAAGAGATAGTATTTGTTATGGATACTTCTGGAAGTATGGATTGGGTAGTAGGTGAAAATAGAGATCCGTATTATGGTGAAAAATCAAGATTAGATATAATGAAAAGTGTGGCTAATGGCTTTATTAATAAGTTTAATGATGGTAAAAATAAAGCAAGTATTTCCTTAATAGAATATAATTACTATGCGTCTACTATTACTAATGGGTTTGTTGATATTAATTCAAATAATATTAACTCTTTAACAGGCCAGAAAGGATATATTAAAAAGTTAGATGCTGGTGGAAGTACAAATATTGGAGATGGATTAAGAAGGGCATATTATACACTTTCATCAAATGCGGATAATGAGAAAGATAAGTATATAGTTTTAATGACTGATGGAAATGCAGAAGCTTATAGCGGTGATAATAATAAAAATTATTATATGGATGATGGAATTTATTATGGTGATAATTATTATTCAGATAATGATTATAAATATTATTATACAGGTTGGAAAACAGATAGGAGTGGAAATATTGATTTTAATCAAACTCCGTATCCGGATTATAGAGAAGATTCAATGAAATATGCTAAAAAGGTAGCCAGTGAAAAGATAGCAAATTCTAATATTAATACTTTTGTAATAGGTTTTGGAAGTGGAGCAAATGGAGATAAAAATAAACAAATAGCAGAGTCGGCTAAAGGAACTTATTTTCAAGCTCAGGATGAAAATACCATAAATGCAATATATGATAAAATTCAAAAGATTATAGATACTAATGTTAGTGGAAAAGTACATCTTGAAGAAAGTATTTCATCTAATTTAGAGGTTGTTGATGTTAAAAATAATAATTTACCACAAGAATATAAAATAGATAATAATAAATTAGTTATGGATGTGAATAATTATTATACTCTAACTAATGGGAGCTATTGCTCTGATCCTATAGAATTTACTGTAAAGTATAAAGTTAAAGATAATAATAATATATGCAAATTGGGAGAAGGAGGTAACACTTCATTTGTTCAACTTGATGTACTAGGAAAAACCGATAAAAAATACTTAGAAGAAAAGATTATAGATAATTTAGTTGTTAATAGTACTATACAAGAGCATGGTATATACCATAGAAGTGATAATACAATAGATGCAAGTAATTTAAATGTTATTGATAAAGTTCCAACAGAACTAGCTATGATAGTTGATGTAAAATCATCAAATTTAGTAATAGATTGGAATATAGATAAAACTAATATTTCAGATAGTCAAATAATATTCAAGAAATATAAAATTATAAATGGTAGCATTGATATGAATCATCCAGAACAATTAAATTTAGATATTAGTACTAAGAATAGTGGAACGATAAGTAACACTACAGGATTTAATATGGAAAGTGGATCTAAATATATAATAATATACACAATTACTCCAGAAAAGAAATCTGGTAATAATATTAATATAGGAGCAAGTATAGAGGGTACAAGTAATTCTAAACCATTAAATTTAACAATAAAAGGGTTGCCAGATTTATTTTAGTTAAAATTATTTATTACTAGGTTTGGGTAAGCAAAATTTTAATTTAGTATATTAGATGCACATAGTATTTTCGGAAAGTAAAATTAGGCGGAGATAATGCTCCGCCTAATTTTATATAATTTATATTGAGATGGTATTTATGGTCTACTAAATAGTTGAAAGGTGGTTTCAAGTTGGAATCAACGATTAATATACGTAAAAAAATAAGGAATATTTACAAAGACATACATCAAATGACTAAAGTTAGTGAACTTATCAATTATATCCCAGAACAATTAATTGAAAGGTCAGCTCTCTTGCTACTTATTTTATGGGTATTATCACCACTAATTGTTATACTTTCTAATAATTTTGTAAATGATGTAGAGAAAACATATATATTTATGTTCAAACAACTATATTGGTATGAAATACTTCAAACAATTGGTTTTCTTGGCTGTATATTAGGAGTTATCACTTTTTCAAAAAGTATTTTACAAGCAAAAGTAGAGAAGGTATCTTTACAGAACTATATTAAAAGTAACCTATTTCATCTATTTTTGTTTATGATGCTTATTTGGAGCATCATATCGTGTTTGAATTCAGATAATATTGATATTTCACTTAATGGTACATTGTATAGAAAAGAAGGTATCATTACATATTTCACTTACTGCGGAATTTTTTGTTGCGGATATGTAGTAAGAAATAAACGATTAATAAAGGTTATTTTCGAATTCTTTACTTTATGTGCAGTGGCATTATCGATATTGACTCTTGTTGATTCTAAAGAGTTAAATAATGCATTGGGACTAACTTCTGATTCGTCCATCTTTTCGCAGTTTAATCATTATGCATATTATTTGTGTATGTCTATAATGAGTGCGTCTTTGCTATTTATTACAGAGAGAAAGTCAACTCAAAAGTTGATTTTTAGAATCATAATATTTTCAGTCATTACAGCTGCTTTAATTAAGAACGGATCTTTTGGGCCTTACATTGCTGTTATAGTAGGATTGATTTTTAGTATTATTTTTTCAATTCTGCTAGACAGAAAAGTTTTAAAGCGAGTAGCAATAGTTACAAGTGTTTTCGTAGCTATTACGCTAGGTATGAACATTTCAAATAGTCATACTTACAAGGATTTTTGGACATTAGGCGGAGATATATTTAAAATAGCAGAGAAATCTCCAGATGCTGATAAAGCAGGAACGGGTAGATGGATTCTTTGGGTGAATGGAGTTAGATTCATTTCTGAAAGACCTTTATTTGGCTATGGAGCAGATAATCTGGGGGATCAATATGCTAAAGTTAATATTCATACAGATCGTGCACATAACGAAATTATCCAATTCGCCGCAAGTCTAGGTATTCCAGCTGCACTTTTATATATGGCAGCACTAGCAACTTATTTTATGTTTTTTATAAAGAAAAGGAAACAATTTTTGAGGTTAGATATCTGCATACTCTGTATAGTAATTGCTTATTTAGCATCATCAATGTTTGGTAATACAATGTATTATACAAGTCCATTTTTCTTTATGATATTAGGAATTTCAAGTGGAAGGAAAAAGTTGCTTTTAAAAAGTTTTTCTAGCTATTCAAGAGAATCTGAGAATTTATTTTTAATAAAATCTTAATTTCCCTTTACTAAATAATAATGATAGCAACATTGATATTGATTTTTTATTTTAAGCAAATAGTTTATAGGATATAATATTAAAGAAAGAAAATGTAAATGAGTGGATATGTTTAGTATGAAAGAAGGAGATTATTATTAAAAAGAAGCTGCCAATTGGAATAGATGATTTTAAAACGTTAATAGAAAATGATTATTATTTTGTAGATAAGAGCTTACTTATAAAAGAATTCATAAATAATTCTGCTAATATAATTTTAACTCCTAGACCAAGAAGATTCGGTAAGACTTTAAATATGAGTATGATTAAATATTTCTTTGATATAAATACTAAAGATGAGTCTAGAACATTATTTGATGAATTAAATATAAAAAAAGATAAGCAAATTATGGAGTTACAAGGAAAACAGCCGGTTATTTTTATAACACTTAAGGATACTAAATTTGCTAATTTTAGAGATTTTACATCAGCAATAAGAGGTCTTATGTCAGAAGTGTATAAAGAATATATATATGTTTTAGACAGTGATAATCTGTTAGATGCAGATAAAGAAGATTTCAACAAAATACTCTATAGTAAAGGTGATATTCCGCTGTTAACAAATTCAATAAAAAATTTAAGCAGGTATCTATGCAAATATCATGATAAAAAAGTAATATTACTTATAGATGAGTATGATGTGCCAATACAAGAAGCATATATAAATGGATATTATGATGAGGTAATATTATTTATGAGAAATTTATTAGGTTCGGTGCTTAAAGGTAATTTATATATAGAAAAAGCATTGCTTACTGGAATACTTCGGGTAGCCAAAGAAAGTATTTTTTCAGGACTTAATAATTTAGAGGTAGATACAATAATCAGAAACAAATTTAGTGATAAGTTTGGCTTCTTGGAAAATGAGATAGACGAGATTTTATCATATTATGAAAATAACAATGTTAATATAGATAAGAATATGATTAAAGAATGGTACAATGGATATATTTTTGGAAACAATATCATATACAATCCATGGTCAGTACTAAATTATATTGATAATCGGGAAGAGGGATTTAAACCCTACTGGATTAATAGTAGTGAAAATGCTTTAGTTAAGAAAATTCTTTCAAATGGAAACGAGGAAATAAAGAAAGAATTTGAATATTTAATAGAAAATAAAACTATTGGAAAAGTTATAGATGATAATGTAATTATGGGAGAGATTGAAGGATCTAGTGAGAGCGTATGGAGTTTTTTACTTATGACAGGATATTTAAAGGCTGTCAAAAAAGAAAATATAGAAGGTATTTTAAAGTGTGATTTAGCAATTCCCAATAAAGAGGTTTATATATATTTTAAGAATATGATATTAAAGTGGTTTGATGATAGCTTAAGTATGTTAAAATATAGAACTATGCTTAATGCTTTGGTAAATGGAGATATAAGGAACTTTGGAGCATTATTTAAAGGTTTTGTTATAAATAATGTAAGTTATTTTGATGTCTCAGGAAAGGAACCAGAAAAGGTTTATCATGCGTTTGTTCTTGGAATGTTAGTGTCACTTTCTGATAATTATGAAGTAAAATCAAATAAAGAAAGTGGGTATGGAAGGTATGATGTAATGATAATACCAAAGGATGCTTCAAAATATGGGATAGTAATAGAGTTTAAAAAGATAGATGAATTCTTAAGCGATACAATAGAAGAAGCAACAAAAGAAGCTTTAGAGCAAATAGAGAACAAAAAATATGCACAAGAGCTTTTAAGCAGAGGAATAAATAATATTATAAAACTTGCCATCGTGTTTAAAAATAAAGAAGTAGAAATAACTCAAGGCAGTTAAAAATTTTATGAACTACTTGTTAGTCAAAATACACATTTTTTAATAAAATCTTAATTTCCCTTTACTAAATAATAATGTATAATAACCATATGTTATAAATTAATTAATATGTCGAAACATATGGGAGGAAAGATATGAATACAGTTACTTATTTAATTGATATATTCTTGCATCTTGATAAATATTTAGGATTCATAATAAACAATTATGGGTTTGAAACATACTTGCTATTATTTTTCATAATATTTTTAGAAACAGGATTAGTAGTAACTCCATTTTTACCAGGAGATTCGTTAATATTCGCTGCTGCTGCTTTTGCTGCTATGGGAATGCTTAATATATATGCATTATTAGGACTTCTAATGGTTGCAGCAATTTTAGGGGATACAGTTAATTATGAAATAGGTAGAATTTTTGGTGATAAACTTATTAATATTGCTGGTGGGAAACTTATTAAGAAAGAACATCTAGATAAAACTAACAAGTTTTATGAAAAGCATGGTGGAAAAACAATAATCTTTGCAAGATTTATCCCAATAGTCCGTACGCTAGCACCATTTGTAGCTGGAATAGGAAAGATGCAATATAGGCACTTTATTTCATTTAATGCAATAGGCGGAATTCTATGGGTACTAGTAGTTTCAGCACTAGGATTTTTCTTTGGAAACATTCCAGTAGTTAAAAAGAACTTTGAATTTGTAATTATAGCAATCATATTTATATCTATTGTACCAGTTATCGTTGAATTCTTAAGAAGCAAGATGAAAAAGACTAATCAAACAGTATAAAAAAAGCCTAATTAGGGAGTGGAAAGACTCTTTAATTAGGCTTTTAAATTAATATTTTATAGAAAAGAACATTATTTATAGTTATAGATTAATAATTACATATTAAAATCATACATTATCAGAAAGAAGGATATACTTTTGTGGAGTGTTGCATTGAGAATGTGGCTTTAGGAGTTTCTTCATTAGAACTTGTTCCAGTGTTGCTTGTCCTTAGGAACTAAGGATCATGCAGGAATGGGTACAAGTTCTAATGTTAGAAATCCAAAGTCATATTATCTAGCAACCGGAACAAAAGTGTATCCTTCTTTCGGTTATATCTATTTTCTAATTAAATGCGTTATATATTGCAGCAATTCCTTTTTCAAAATCATCATTTTCTATACCAACTAGTATGTTCATTTCACTAGAACCTTGGTCTATCATTCTAATGTTGACTTCAGCATTTGAAAGAGCTGTAAATATTTTAGCAGCAGTTCCTCTTTGTTTAGCCATTCCACGTCCAACAGTAGCAATCATAGCTAAATTTGGGTGGATTTCTATAGTGTCTGGGTTGCATGCTCTTTTAATTTCTTCTACAACAACATCTTTTTTATTCTTTAATTGAGTGTCTTGAATTACAAAACATACTGTATCTATTCCAGAAGGCATATTTTCAAATGAAATATTGTGCTGTTCAAGTATTGATAAGATTTTTCTACAGAAACCAAGCTCTGAATTCATTGAAGCTTTAGATATTGAAATAACTGTGAAATCTTTTTTACCAGCTACACCTGTTACAGTTGTTGGTTTCATCGAACCATCTGTATCTTTTACGATAAAAGTACCTTCGTCTTGAGGTTTGTTTGTATTTTTTATATTTATTGGAATTCCAACTTCTCTTACTGGGAATATTGCATCTTCATGTAATACAGAAGCACCCATATAAGAAAGTTCTCTAAGTTCTGAATAAGTTATTTTGCTTATTGGTTTTGGATTATCTATTATTCTAGGATCTGCCATTAAAAATCCTGAGACATCTGTCCAGTTCTCATAAAGATCGGCATTGATGCTTGCAGCAACTAAAGCTCCTGTTACGTCAGAACCACCTCTTGAGAATGTGATTATATTTCCATCTTTGTCTGCTCCATAAAATCCAGGAATTACAGCCTTAGAAATTTTAGATAATTTATAATGAAGGGCTGAATCTGTTGCCTTAGAATCTAAAGAACCATCATTATTAAAGATCATAACGTCTTTAGCATCAACAAATTGAAAGCCAAGATAGTTAGCAAGTATTAATCCGTTTAAGTATTCACCTCTACTTGCAGCATAATCACTTGAAGCCCCTTCTTCAAGATCTTTTTTTATAATGTTTAAATGTTCTGTAATATCAAAATCTAAATTTAAATCCTTAACGATATTACAATATCTATCTGTTATATGATTAAAAACATCATCAAAAGATATTCCAGTAGAAACATGGGCGTGGCAAAGATATAATAAATCAGTAATCTTTGAATCTTTAGAATTTCTTTTTCCAGGTGCAGATGGCACTACATATCTTCTTTCTGGATTTGAAAAGATTATTTCTTTAACTTTTTTAAATTGATTTGCATCTGCTAGTGAACTTCCACCAAATTTTGTTACAATTGTGTTCATAATTATAGCCCCCATATATATGTATTTTTACATATAAGATTGTAGCAATTTATCTAAAAATGTTCAAGTTAATTATTAATAATGCTGAATGATTATTTTCTCCTGATCATTTAAGTATTATTTATAGAAAAGAACATATAATAAACTGCAAAGCAGATTAAGGAATGGATATAAAATAGATTTATGGCATAGCAGGTACTGAGTTTTGCAATTATAAATCAAGTTATTTATTTCTTTATCGGTGTAAAAACACATAGAATGCCTTTAAATCATTAATTAAGAAAATTCATTTAATATAATAAATTATATGCTACAAAAATAATTCCTCACCATAATTCTAAAAGTATTACAATAATTTTAGCCGTAACTGTGAATTGTGATATGTGAATTGTAAATTGTAAATTGCAACATATAGATTCTATGAAAAAAATTTATCATACTTAATTATAAACTATACTTGGACTATGAAGTGTTTTCCAACCAGAAATGAGTAATATACTTTTGTGGAATGTTCCGATAGATAATTCGCATTTAAAGTTCCATTAAGCTGAGTTATTAGTTAAGACTAAAATTTAGAAATTTAATTGCAACATATATTATATGTAGAGAAAATAGTGAGTATTATTAATAACGTTTGACAGAGTAAATATTGATTTGTATAATAAAAATACCAAGTGAAACTTGATTATTTCTTGTTTTTAATTGAAATTCAACGTTGAATAAATTAAGAAAAACAATGTAGAAATAAAAAGTATGTTAATAATATGGTACTGGTAATTTAACATCTAAATATTTTAATTATCAGGAGTTATATAGATAAGCCAATTATAAGTTATATTTATACTATGGAATATCTTCAAACTAGAAATGAGTAATATACTTTTGTGGAATGTTTCATTGGTAATTTTGATGGATGTGATTCTTTGGCTATAAGTTGTTCCAAATGTGCTAGTTCAAAGCTTGTTCTTTGAGGCTAGCACTTTGGGTGCAACTTTGTAGCCTTAGAATCACCAATCAGAATTACCTAGAAACTGGAACAAAAGTATGTTATTCATTTCGGCGAGTCATATGCATAAGTTCAGGTCTTAGTTGGGTTATCTATATGTATTACAAATTTATATATACTTTGACAACGGAGTCATAGAATTAATAATTCAGATTGATTTCGTTTTTTTGTTATAAGTTATAAAATAATTTTCTGCAGAAGTTATTTTTTATATTTATCAATTTAATAAATATAAGCTTTAATTTTTAAAGAATATGGTATTAATTTCTTTAAAAATTAAAGTTTTTACCACAAAAATACTTACTTTTTTAAAAAATCTATTGATTTGTTAGAAACGGTGGTATATAATTTACTTATTAAATGAATTGAGCAAAGGCGTTCAATAGATGGTATACCGCTTCTATTGTGCGCCTTTTTTTAGAAAAAAAGGGGGTTTGTAAAATGGCAAAGTACACAAAGGAAGATATCATTAACTTAGTAAAGGAAAATGGAGTTAAATTTATAAGACTTCAATTTACAGATATCTTTGGAACATTAAAAAACGTAGCAATTACAGACAGACAGTTAGAAAAAGCATTAAATAATGAATGCATGTTTGATGGATCATCTATTGATGGTTTCGTTAGAATTGAAGAATCTGACATGAATTTAAGACCGAACTTAGATAGTTTTGTAATTTTCCCATGGAGACCGCAACAAGGTAAGGTTGCAAGATTAATCTGTGACGTTTATAAACCAGATGGAAAGCCATTTGAAGGTGATCCAAGATATATCTTAAAGAGAGCTATAGCAGATGCAGCTGAACTTGGATATACAATGAATGTTGGACCTGAATGTGAATTTTTCTTATTTGAAACTGATGAAAATGGTAATGCAACAACAAACACTCAAGATAAAGGTGGGTACTTTGATTTAGCACCTACAGATTTGGGAGAAAATGCAAGACGTGACATGACTTTAGCATTAGAAGAAATGGGATTTGAGATTGAAGCATCTCACCATGAAGTTGCTGAAGGACAAAATGAAATTGACTTTAAATATGGTGATGCATTAACTACAGCTGATAGTATTATGACATTCAAGCTAGTTGTTAAGTCTATTGCACAAAGACACGGATTACATGCATCATTTATGCCAAAGCCAATTTTCGGAATTAATGGTTCAGGAATGCATGTTAATATGTCATTATTCAAGGATGGAAAAAATGTTTTTGTTGATGAAAATGACAAAAATGGCTTAAGTTCAATAGCTTATAACTTTATAGCAGGATTATTAAAAAATATCAAAGGTCTTGCAGCTGTTACTAACCCATTAGTTAATTCATACAAGAGATTAGTACCAGGATATGAAGCACCAGTTTATTTAGCTTGGTCTTGTAAAAATAGAACAGCATTAATAAGAGTACCAGCAGCTAGAGGCGCAGGAACTAGAGTTGAGCTTAGATGTCCAGATCCAAGTTCTAACCCATATTTAGTATTAGCAGCTCTATTACAAGCAGGATTAGATGGTATTAAGAACAATCTACAACCACCAGCAGAAGTTGAAGCAAATATTTTTGCTATGACTGATGAGGAAAGAAAAGCTAACGGAATTGATAACTTACCTAATAACTTATATGAAGCAGTTCAATTCATGAGAGAAAGTGAGTTAGCTAAGTCAGCTTTAGGAGAACATGTATACAATAATTATCTTGAAGGTAAAGCAGCTGAGTGGGATGATTATAGAACTAAAGTACATGACTGGGAATTAGAAAACTATCTTAATAGATATTAATTTAGTAATACCAATTATTATTAATTAAGGTGGGGATTGCAATGGCTCAAGATGGAAGAATTATTATAGCTTTAAGCAATATTGAGACAGCAAAAAAATTAAAGAGTTTACTAATGCAGGAAGGCTATGAAATCATAGCATTATGTGCTTCAGGAAATGAATTAATTAGATTAGTTATGCAACATTCCCCAGACCTAGTCTTAGTAGGATATAAATTCAAGGATATGAGTTTACTAGATGTTTATGAAACACTAGTAGATGTAACTAGTTTTTTAGCTATTGTAAATGAGCCTTATAAATCATTTATAGAAGAAGATACTGATATATATTGTATTGGTACTAAAATCTCTAATGTTCTCTTAACTAATGCTATAAATTTAATTTTTCAAAGCAAAAAGAGAATCAAGAAGCTGAGAGATCAAGTTGAAAAGTTAGAACATACTCTGGAAGATAGAAAACTTATCGAAAAGGCTAAGGGTCAACTCATGAAAACTTCAGGACTTACGGAGAATGAAGCGTTTAGATATATGCAGAAGATAAGTATGGATTCTGGGAAAAGAATGAAAGATATTGCGAGTTTAATATTAAGTGAAAATGAATAACTTATAAAATGTAGCAAATACGCGAGTAATTATATTTCAAAAAAGGATGTATTTACTCGTTGTTTGCTACACATAAATGCAATATGATTATTTTAAGGATAAATAGGTGCCTGATAGATAAATATTTAAGAAGGTACAAATGAATATATTATTATCTCAAGGGGGAATTTTAATGGAAAGAAATAATCCGAATGCACAGGGGTTATATAATCCATGTTTTGAACATGATGCTTGTGGAATTGGGACTATAGTAAACATTGATGGTGAGAAATCTCATGAAATATTATCAGATTGTTTAACTATCCTAGAAAAGCTAGAGCACAGAGGTGGTACAGGCGCTGATGAACATACAGGAGATGGAGCAGGAATATTATTTAATATACCACATAAGTTCTTTCAGGAAGAATTGAAATCAAAAGGTATGACTCTCGGGAACGAAGGGGATTACGCTGTTGCTATGGTATTTTTACCACAAGAAGAAAAGGCAAGAAAAGAAGCTATGAGCCTTTTTGAAGATATATCAAAGGAAGAAGGACTTGAACTAATTGGGTGGAGAGAAGTTCAAACAAACCCTTCAATACTTGGTAAAGCATCGCTAGAAGCAATGCCCGCAATAATGCAAGCTTTTGTAAGAAGACCAAATGGAATAAAACCAGGAAAAGATTTCGAAAGAAATTTATATATTGTTAGAAGAAATATAGAAAAAAGAGCAGGATGGATAAGTAAATTCCTAAATGAAACTTTCTACATAGCGTCTTTTTCATCAAAGACAATAGTATATAAAGGGATGTTACTATCTACACAGCTTAGAGAATTTTATAAAGATTTAGAAGATGAAAGAGTTGAAACATCTTTGGCATTAGTACATTCAAGATATAGTACTAATACATTCCCAAGTTGGGAAAGAGCTCATCCTAATAGATTTATGATTCACAATGGTGAAATTAATACACTTCGTGGAAATGTTAATAAGGTTTATTCTAGGGAAACAAATGTTAAATCTAGAGCACTTGGAAAAGATTTAAACAGAGTGTTACCTATCATAAATAAAGAAGGATCAGACTCTGCGATATTTGATAACAATTTAGAATTCTTATATATGAATGGAATGGATTTAACTAGAGCTATTATGATGGCAATTCCAGAACCATGGTATAAGAGTAAAACTATGAGTAAAGAAATGAAAGCTTTTTATGAATATAATGCTACACTAATGGAACCATGGGATGGTCCAGCAGCTATCGTATTTACAGATGGCGAAAAAGTTGGTGCAGTTTTAGATAGAAATGGTTTAAGACCATCAAGATATTATATAACTAAAGATAGAAGACTTATTCTTTCTTCAGAAGTTGGTGCATTAGATATACCAGCTGAAATTGTTGAAAAGAAAGATAGATTAATGCCAGGTAGAATGTTACTTGTAGATACAGTTAAGAAAGAAGTTATAGATGACGAAGAATTAAAGAATGCTTATGCTAATCAATATCCTTATGGAGAATGGTTAAAAGAAAATCTAGTTACTTTAGATAAAATGAATGAAAGTAAGAAGTTCAAGATTGAATATGATAAAGAAACTAGAAAGAAATTAGAAAAAGCTTTTGGATATACTTATGAGGAAGTAAAAACAACAATGCTTCCAATGGCTGAAACTGGAGCTGAACCATTAGCGGCTATGGGTGTAGATGTTCCTTTAGCAGTATTATCAAAGAATTCTCAACCGTTATTTAATTATTTCAAGCAGTTATTTGCACAAGTAACTAATCCTCCTATTGATGCTATTAGAGAAGAAATAGTTACAGCTTCTAATGTTTATCTTGGACCAGAAGGTAATATATTAGAAGATAAAGCATCAAATTGTGAGTTGATTAAACTTGATTCACCAATAATTAATGATGAAGAATTAGCTAAAATAAAGGCTTATAATAAAGGAAACTTAAAATCAAAAGTAATTGATATTGTATTTGATAAAGGTGGCTCTTTAGAGGACGCATTAAATGAAACGTTTGAAAAAGCTCAAGATGCTTATGAAAAGGGATATACTATATTTATATTATCTGATAGAAATATAAGTGAGGCAAAAGTTCCTATTCCATCATTACTTGCAGTATCAGCACTTCATCAATATTTGGTTAAAAAAGGAACAAGAACTTCAGTTGCTCTAATACTTGAAAGTGGAGAGCCTAGAGAGATTCACCATTTTGCTACATTGCTTGGATTTGGTGCTTCTGCTATAAATCCATATATGGCTTATGAAAGCTTAAGAGGATTAATTGAAGAAGGATTACTTGATTTAGAATATGATAAAGCTGTTTACAACTATAATAAAGCAGTGCTTAAAGGTATAATTAAAATACTTTCAAAAATGGGTATTTCAACAATACAATCTTATCAAGGAGCACAAATTTTTGAAGCTATAGGAATTGGAAAAGAAGTTATTGATAAATACTTTACTAATACTATAAGCAGAATCGAGGGAATTGGACTCGCTGAAATTCAAAAAGAAGCAGAGATAAACCACAAAAATGGATTTAAAGAAAAAACTTATGCAGCAGACTTTTCACTAGATTCTCCAGGATATGAAAAACTTAGATCAGGAGAAGATAGTGCAGAAGAGCATTTATATAATCCACTAACTATTCACAAACTTCAAGAAGCTACTAAAACATCTAATTATGAATTATTTAAAGAATATACTTCTTTAATTGATGATGAAAAAGCTGAAATTACTTTAAGAGGATTATTAGAATTTAACTATAATTCTAAGGCAATTCCACTTGAAGAAGTTGAGCCAGTTTCAGAAATTGTTAAGAGATTTAAGACAGGAGCAATGTCTTATGGATCAATTTCTAAAGAAGCTCATGAAGCACTTGCTATTGCTATGAACAGAATTGGCGGTAAGTCTAACACTGGTGAAGGTGGAGAAGATAAGGATAGATGGACTAAAGATGCAAATGGGGATTCGAGAAGATCTTCAATAAAGCAAATTGCATCTGGTAGATTTGGAGTAACATCAGAGTACTTAGTAAATGCAGATGAACTTCAAATAAAATTAGCACAAGGAGCAAAACCTGGTGAAGGTGGTCAATTACCTGGAACGAAGGTTTACCCATGGATTGCTAAAACTAGACATTCAACTACAGGGGTTGGTCTTATATCACCACCACCTCATCATGATATTTACTCAATAGAAGATTTAGCCCAATTAATATATGACTTAAAGAATTCAAATACTGGAGCTAGAGTATCTGTTAAGTTAGTTTCAGAATGTGGAGTTGGAACTGTTGCAGCTGGTGTTGCTAAAGGTGGAGCAGAAGTAATATTAATTTCAGGGTATGATGGAGGAACAGGTGCATCACCTAAAAACTCAATCAAAAATGCCGGACTTCCTTGGGAACTTGGACTAGCTGAAGCTCACCAAACATTACTTCTTAACGATTTAAGAGAAAGAGTTAGAGTAGAAGTAGATGGTAAACTTATGAGTGGACGTGATGTTGCTATAGCTGCACTTCTTGGAGCAGAAGAATTTGGATTTGCAACTGCACCATTAGTAACTTTAGGTTGTGTTATGATGAGAGTTTGTAATCTAGATACTTGTCCAGTTGGAGTTGCAACTCAAAATGAAGAGCTTAGAAAGAGATTTAAAGGAAAGCCAGAATATGTAGTTAACTTTATGTACTTTATAGCTCAAGAACTAAGAGAAATTATGGCAAGTCTTGGATTTAGAAATATTGATGAAATGGTTGGTAGAGTAGATAAACTTAAGCAGAGAGAAAATATTCATGGCTGGAAAGCTAAGAATGTTGATTTAAGCTCAATACTTTACACTCCAGATAAGTATAAAGGAAAAGTTGTTAAGTTTGATGAAACTAAGAAATACGACTTTAAATTAGAAAGAGTACTAGATCAAAAAGTATTCATAAGCCAATTTAAAGACGCTATAGAAAAGAAAGAAAAAGTAAACTTTGAAATTGATATAACTAATACTGATAGAACACTTGGAACTATTCTTGGATCTGAAATAACAAGAGTAAATGGTTCTGATGGATTGCCAGAAGATACTATTACTATTAAGTGTAATGGAGCTGCAGGGCAAAGTTTTGGTTCATTCATTCCAAGTGGATTAACATTTGAGGTTGAAGGAGATGCTAATGACTACTTAGGTAAGGGATTATCAGGTGGTAAGATTATAGTATATCCTCCAAAGAAATCAACATTTGTAGCAGAAGATAATATTTTGATTGGAAATGTTGCTTTATACGGTGCAACTTCAGGAAAAGTATTTATAAATGGTATTGCAGGTGAAAGATTCTGCGTTAGAAATTCAGGAGCGACTGCTGTTGTTGAAGGAGTTGGAGCTCACGGATTAGAGTATATGACAGGTGGTAAGGTTGTTGTTTTAGGTAAAACAGGAATTAACTTTGCTGCTGGTATGAGTGGCGGAATTGCTTACATTTATGAAGAGGATCCAAACTTTAGAATAAACTTAAATGAAGAAATGATTCTATTAGAAGAGTTAAGCTTAGAAGATGAAGAAGAATTAAAGAACTTAATTGAAGAACATGTGAAAGTTACAGGCTCTCCTAAAGGAAATAAAATATTATACAACTTTGAGACAGAAAAATCTAAATTCCACAAAATAATTCCAAAGGATTATAAGAGAGTATTGGAAACTGTTGAAAAGCATAAGAATCTTGGATGTGATGAGGATGAAGCATTAATTAAAACTTTCCAAGAAATTAAAGGAAATTAGGAGGGTTAGAAAAATGGGTAAACCAACGGGATTTTTAGAGTATGATAGAGAAGTAGGTAAAAATAGAGAACCTAAAGAAAGAATAAAAGACTATAAAGAATTTCATTTAAGTCTTCCAGCAGAAAAGCAAAGTATTCAAGGTGCAAGGTGTATGGACTGTGGTGTTCCATTCTGCCAATCAGGAGTATTATTCTCAGGTATGGTATCTGGTTGTCCACTTCATAACCTAATTCCTGAATGGAATGACTTAGTGTATAGAGGAAAATGGGATCTAGCTTATGAAAGATTAAATAAGACTAATCCATTCCCAGAATTTACAGGAAGAGTATGTCCAGCTCCATGTGAAGCTGGATGTACAGCAGGATTAAATGGGCCTTCAGTTACTATAAAAGAAAATGAAAGAGCTATAATTGATACTGCTTTTAAAAATGGAATAGTTAAAGCTAATCCTCCAGCTAAGAGAACTGGAAAGAAAGTTGCTGTAATAGGATCAGGTCCAGCAGGACTTGCAGCAGCAGATACATTAAATAAATGTGGTCATAAAGTTACTGTTTTTGAAAGAAGTGACAGACCAGGTGGATTATTAATGTATGGTATTCCAAATATGAAGCTTGATAAGGAAGTTATATTAAGAAGAATAAATCTTATGGCTGAGGAAGGTATTAGATTTGTAACTAATGCCAATATTGGTGAAAATTGTGATGCAAATGAAATATTAGATGAATATGATGCAGTAGTACTTGCAACTGGTGCATCTGAGCCTAGGGATCTTGTGGCAAAAGGTAGAGATAAAGTTAAAGGCGTACATTTTGCAGTAGATTTCTTAAAAGCTAATACAAAAAGTCTTCTAGACTCAAATCATGATGATAATAATTATATTTCAGCAAAAGATAAAAATGTAATTGTAATTGGTGGTGGAGATACGGGAACAGACTGTGTTGGAACTTCACTTAGACATGGATGTAAATCATTAGTTCAATTTGAAATAATGGGTGAACCTCTTAAAGAAAGAGGAGCTAATAATCCATGGCCAGAGTGGCCTAAAGTTCTTAAGGTTGATTATGGCCAAGAAGAATTTATAGACCTTTATGGTAAGGATCCAAGAGAATATTTAACTACAGTTACTGGTCTTAATGCAGATAAAGATGGAAATCTTGAAAGTGTTGATACTGTAAAAGTTGAATGGAAGAAAGACGAAAATGGAAGATTTGGTCCAGTGCCAGTTGAAGGATCAGAAAAAACTTATCAAGCCGAACTTGTATTGCTTGCAATGGGCTTCACAGGTTCACAAAATTACATTAAAGAAGCTTTTGGTGTTGAATCAGATGTGAGAAGTAACATAAAAGCAAATGAAAAAGATTTTAAAACTAATGTACACAAAGTATTTTCAACAGGTGATGCTAGACGTGGACAATCATTAGTTGTTACAGCTATAAATGAAGGAATAAGAGCAGGAATATCTGTTAATGAATTCTTAAGAAAATAGCATATTGAAATGGGAGTGATATTCTAAGTATTTAGAAGTATCACTCTTATTTTTTAGGGAAAATTAGATTTTTAATTTAGAAATAGTAGATAACAATAAGCAAGCAATTAAATTCTAAGAAGAATATTTTTATAACCAACATGTTTATGAATAGTATATACATTGCAAAAATAATCTTTCATCGTAGTTATAAAAATATTGCAAGAGTTTTAGTCGTAATTGTGAATTGTGCATTGTGCATTGAAACATATATATTAGGAAAGTAACGCCACACTTAGTATAGATTCGCACAAAATAGATATTTTAATTAATAATTAAGAATATCTTTATGAATTTATATTAAGTAGATATATATAATATAGAGGTGACTATTTTTTATTCTCTAGGAATTTATATTGAAGCTAAATCTACGGACGTTATGCTCATTGAGGGGATAAATTATGAAAAAGGTTTGATTTAGAAATATATGTTTTAAAAGAGAATAAAACTTGTAAAGAGAAATTGATTGGAGGATGTTAATGAAAATTTTTAGTAATGATCGTAGGCAAGTAAGATCTGGCTGGAAGATAATACTTGTTTTCGTATGTTTCTTTGTATCTACAACTATAATGTCAGTTGTTTTCAGTAATATATATAGTGCATTTGTCTTTATGAGTAATCCAGAATTACTGTCAAAGCAAGACGAGGGAATAAGATATATTACGGAACAACTTTTAAGTATGTCTTCTTTTCCAGGCGCATTTTTAAATTTGATACAATGTATACTAATGATATTCTTTGTAGTTTTATTTTGGAAGGTTCTAGATAGAAAAAAAGTTAAAGATATTGGATTAATTAATATAAAAATAGGATGGAAAGATTTATTTTATGGCTTATTATTTGGCGCAATATCATTTACTATAGTTGCAATTATATTGTTATGTACTAAATCAGTTGAACTAGTGAATAGTTTAAATAGTCCAAACTTTTCAAGAGCATTGTTTTTGCAGCTTATTGTTTTTATCTTTGTTGGGATTAATGAAGAACTTTTTGCTAGAGGGTATTGTATGACTGTTTTGAAACAAACTAAAATATCATGGATACCTATTTTAGGATCAGCAGTAATATTCTCGCTGATGCATTCTTTAAATCATGGAATCAGCTTACTTGCATATATTAATTTGTTTTTATTTGGGATTTTTATGGGATATTTATTCATAAAGACTAAAAATATATGGATGTGCATAGGGTATCATATAACTTGGAATTATTTTCAAGGGGACATTTTTGGATTCTTGGTAAGTGGAAATGTTACAGATTCTATATACACCATAAGAACTATTAATTCAAATATAATTAATGGGGGAAGCTTTGGACCAGAAGGAGGAATAGTGGTTACAGCATTGCTCATAGTAACAATTTTGATAACATATAAATTCATACCTTATAGAGCATAAAATGCGTAAAAAATCTACACATATGAAAAGAGTGCGAAGCACAATACGGAACTTAAAATATGAAAAGAGTGCGAAGCACAATACGGAACTTAAAAGAATGAAAAGAGTGCGAAGCACAATACGGAACTTAACCAAAGTCGACTGCGATTTTGTTATGTACGTTGTAAATTTTATATTCATAAGGTATACTTAAGATATGCTTTTAACTAAATGAGAAACTAAGTAATATAGAGGTTGAGTGTAATGAACAGAGAATTTAAAAGATATATGTATATTATAGGAACAATTTGTATAATATTTTTAGTAGGATCATTAATTCTACATATTCTTCCATGGCTTCTGATAGCAGGAGTAATAATATATATTGTTATGAAGATAGTGGGATTTTTTAGAGAAAAAAAGAGAAAGAAGAATTTAAATAACTATTATAATAATGATAGAGATAAGGAAGTCTACAGCACTCCTGTAGATGACTATACAACTGGAGAAATCATTGATGTTGAATATGAAGATGTAGACAAAAAAGAAAAATAATATTTTTATATTAAAGCTCAGTTTTTGGTAACTGAGCTTTTTTTGCATGTATAAGGAACTATTAAAAAATAACAAGTCAATCCGTCAGAATGTTTTCCGTCATCCTATGCCAGCAGATTGACCTAATAGTCTATTATGATATATATTATTAAAAAATATATATTAAAATTGAATTTTGATATTTTGCCTTAATTAATCACTCGACTTACTAGAAGTTCAAATGTAAATTTATTATTAAAACGTATATAATAATGCTAATTGTTTGAAAATAGGACGTTAATATTGTATAATTATTTATAGAAATTAAGATATATAAAAGAAAAAAGAAAGTTAGGTTTCTAAAGATTTTTAAAATAAATATAAGCAATATAGGAGGCAATAAATATGGAAAAGATAAAAATGTCAACTCCGTTAGTTGAAATGGACGGAGATGAAATGACAAGAATTATTTGGGGCGCAATAAAAGAGGAATTATTAAATCCTTTTATCGAATTAAATACAGAATACTATGATCTTGGATTAGAGTATAGAAATGAAACTAACGATCAAGTTACTGTAGATGCTGCAGAAGCTATCAAAAAGTATAAAGTTGGGGTGAAATGTGCAACTATTACACCAAATGCAGCAAGAGTTAAAGAGTATAATTTAAAAGAAATGTGGAAAAGTCCTAATGGAACTATAAGAGCAATATTAGATGGAACAGTATTTAGAGCACCAATTATAGTAGAACCAGTTAAGCCATATGTTAGGACATGGAAAAAGCCTATTACGATAGCGAGACATGCTTATGGGGATGTATATAGGGATGTTGAAATGAAAATAGAAGGTAAAGGTAAATGTGAACTTGTATTTACCTCTGAGACTGGCGAAGAAAAAAGAGAGTTAGTACATAACTTTGCAGGTGATGGAGTAGTTCTTGGTATGCATAACCTTAATAAGTCTATTGAAAGTTTTGCAAGAGCTTGTTTTAATTTTGCACTAGATACTAAACAAGATTTATGGTTTGCAACTAAGGATACAATTTCAAAGAAATACGATCATACATTTAAGGATATTTTCCAAGATATCTTTGATGAAGAATATAAAGCTAAGTTTGATGAGGCGGGCATTGAATATTTCTATACGTTAATTGATGATGTTGTTGCTAGAGTTGTTAAATCAGAAGGGGGAATTATCTGGGCTTGTAAAAACTACGATGGAGACGTAATGAGTGATATGGTTGCTACGGCATTTGGTTCACTTGCAATGATGACATCTGTACTTGTATCGCCAGAAGGAAACTATGAATATGAAGCGGCGCATGGAACTGTTCAAAGGCATTATTACAAACACTTACAAGGTGAAGAAACGTCAACAAATTCTATCGCAACAATATTTGCGTGGTCTGGAGCCTTAAAGAAAAGAGGAGAATTAGACAATAATGAGGCTTTAGTCAATTTTGCAGACAAATTGGAAAAGGCTTCGATTAAAACAATTGAAGATGGAATAATGACTAAAGATTTAGCGTTACTTGCTGAGCATAATAATATTCAAACACTAAATACATTTGACTTTATTAAGGCTATAAGAAAAACTTTGGAGGAAATACTTTAATTTTCCCTCACGTGATTTAATATTTAGGAATAAGTAAAAATAGTGTTATATATATTGTAATAATAAATTTACATTTAAAACTATAGCAAACCAATTGTTTAGTTATGTTCGGAATGTAGAAACTTAACTGCAATATAGATTTTGTATATAAAAATAGGCTGTACGAAATAGAATGTTTTTCTATTTTATATAGCCTATTTTTTATATAAATTTTGAATAAGTGCATATAAAATCATATAGAAAACTTAGTTAATAACATTATGCATATATATGTTGCAATTCACAATGCACATTTCACAATTCAGAATTACGGCTAAAATTCATGCAATATTCTTAGAATCATTATGAAAAATTATTTTTGCAATATTATTGAAATACAGGATATGTGTTTAAGAATTCTACTTAATAAAGTTTTCAAGTAAGACTAGATTCTATATATTTAGCTAGTAAAAATATAGATATCTGCAATAAAAATTCTCATTTTTTATGGAAAAATCATTCAAGCTATATTAAGTTCATAGAATCAAATAATATATGAATAATTATAAAATTGTTAAAATAGTCAAGAAAAATTAACAAAAAAAGCAAAACGTCAATGATAAAACGTTACCAATTGATGAAAGTATAATTTTTGAAAAAAGTTATTGAAAATCATTTTCAATACGAGTAAAAAGTGATATTATTATTTATAGAGAAGTTAATTAAAATCATTATCAATTGATTGTGACTTTAATTGACGATAAAATGTAAGGAATTATACATAAATAATTTATGAAAAAATTAGTGAATCTAATTAAGGGGGAAATGTTATGCCATTAATATTAGCTAATAAGGGAAATGAAATGAATATTAAAAAGATTACAGGAAATGATGAAACAAAAAGATTTTTAAACAGTTTAGGGTTTGTTACAGGTGAAACGGTTAAAATTATTTCTGAACTTGGAGGAAATCTAATAATAAATGTTAAGGATAGCAGAGTTGCATTAGATAAAAGAATGGCAAGCAGAATTATAGTTTAGGAGGATTTTTATAATGAACACATTAAAGGAGATTAAATGTGGACAAACTGTTAAGGTTAAGAAGGTCGATGGTTTAGGACCTGTTCGTAGACGTATTATGGATATGGGAATAACAAGAGGATGCGAAGTGTATGTTCGTAAAGTGGCACCACTTGGAGATCCAATAGAGGTAACAGTTCGTGGATATGAATTATCACTTCGTAAAGCTGATGCAGAAATGATACTTGTAGAGTAATTTAATACAAAAAAATATATACCATAGTTCAAATTAATAAAGAAAGGTATATATAGTGATGAGGAGGAATAGAAATGTCAATTAAAATAGGGCTTGCAGGTAACCCTAATTGTGGAAAGACAACTATGTTTAATGAACTTACAGGTTCATCACAATACGTTGGTAACTGGCCGGGGGTAACTGTTGAAAAAAAAGGTGGTAAGTTAAAAGGACATAAGGAAGTTGAAATTGTCGATTTACCAGGAGTTTATTCTCTATCACCATATACCCTTGAAGAAGTTGTAACACGTAATTTTATGATAAATGATAGACCAGATGCGGTAATTAATATTGTGGATGCATCTAATATTGAAAGAAATTTATATTTAACAACTCAGATTTTGGAATTGGGAATTCCTACTGTTATAGCACTTAACATGATGGATATTGTAGAGAAAAATGGAGATAAAATAGATATTAATAAATTATCAAAAACTCTAGGGTGTCCAGTAGTTGAAACCTCTGCACTTAAAGGAAATGGTGTTAAAGCAGCAGCAGAAAAGGCTATAGAAATAGCTAATTCAAAGAAAAAGCCAAATTTTCAAGTGCCATTTTCAAAAGAAGCTAGGGATGCTTTTGATGAGATAGAAAAAATTGTCCAAGGTAATATACAAGGTAAAGATGTAAATATTAATTGGCTTTCTATAAAATTATTTGAGCGTGATAAAAACATAATAGATAATTTGAAACTTCCAGAAAACATATTAAGTGATATAGAAGCAGTAATACAGAAATATGAAAATGAACTTGATGATGATAGTGAAAGTATTGTTACTGCGGATAGATATGCATTTATAGGGGATGTAGTTTCAAGTGCTATTAAAAAGAGTAGCAATGGAAAAGAAACAACGTCAGACAAAATTGATAAAATTGTTACAAATCGTTTCTTAGCATTGCCAATTTTTGTGGTTGTTATGTATGCAGTATATTATATTGCAATAACAATAGGAACAATAGGAACTGATTGGATTAATGACACATTATTTGGAGAGATAATTCAAGGAAGTGCTTCAGACTGGATGGCAAGTGCAAATGTAGCCGATTGGTTACAAGGGTTAATTATTAACGGAATAATTAGTGGAGTAGGTTCAGTAATTGGTTTTGTACCACAGATTATACTATTATTCTTATTCTTATCTGTACTTGAAGACTGTGGATATATGGCTCGTGTAGCATTTATTATGGATAGAATTTTCCGTAAGTTTGGTCTTTCAGGTAAGTCATTTATACCAATGCTTATTAGCTCTGGTTGTGGTGTGCCTGGTATTATGGCAACACGTACAATGGAAAATGAGAGAGATAGAAAAATGACAATTATGTTAACTACATTTATTCCTTGTAGTGCAAAGTTACCAATTATAGCTTTAATTGCATCAGCATTCTTTAATGATTCAGCTTGGGTAGCTCCATCAGCATATTTCTTGGGAATAATAATGATTGTTGTTTGTGGAATTATATTAAAGAAAACAAAATTATTTTCTGGGGATCCTTCACCATTCGTTATGGAATTACCACAATATCATATACCAAGCGCAAAAAGTGTAGTTATTCATATGTGGGACAGGGTAAAAGCATTTATAGCAAAAGCTGGAACAATAATTTTAGTTTCTTGTGCAGCAGTATGGTTCTTACAATCATTTAATTGGTCATTCGAGATGGTAGACGCAGATAATAGTATATTAGCAAGTCTAGGAAATATTATTGCACCTATATTTGCACCACTTGGCTTTGGAAATTGGCAATCAGCAGTTTCAACAGTTACAGGACTTGTTGCAAAGGAAAATCTTGTTGGAACATTTGGAGTTTTATATGGAATAACAGATGCATCTGAAACTGATCCAACATTAATCAGCAACGTTGGTGCAATGTTTACAGCAGCAAGCGGATTTGCATTTATGGCATTCAATTTACTTTGTGCTCCTTGTTTCGCGGCAATTGGTACAATAAGACGTGAAATGGGAAATTGGAAGTGGACATTCATTACTATAGGATTCCAGACAGCAACTGCATATATCGTTGCACTTGTTATTAACCAAGTTGGTAATTATATATTAGGAGTCGGAAGTTTATTGGGAGCTGTGGTTTCAATTATAATTGCAGTAGCTGTAGTATTTATAGTTATAGCAACAGGAAGAAAAGAATCAAAAGAAAAAGTAATTAATGCTAATTTAAGTTATACAAAATAATGTTTATGAAATTAGATTTGAGCATAATAGTTTACTTAGATTAAGATTTGAGGAGTGATAATTATGGTGGCAACAATTATATTAGCTGGTATAATATTTGGATTTATGGCATTTGTGATAGGAAAGCAAATAAAAAAGGCTAAAAATGGAGAAAGTGGTTGCGGATGTGGATGCTCCGGTTGTTCATCAGCTAATGCATGCCACGGAATAAAGGTAAAGCAAAAATAAAATGTTAATAATTAAATATGTTGTGCTTAGAATCTTATATTTTAATATTAAATAAGCAAATATATTACTAGCATACTGGATTTTAATGTCATAACATATATATCAAGTAGTTGTTTAAGGCAACTACTTTTTTTTATTTTCCAGATTCCAAAGTCGCCTATGATTTTGTTCTTTTCTTGAAGTTTATATTTGTGGAGGGGAAACTGGAGTGACTGTGTATTTTGGTAATGGAATTTTCTTGAATAAATGTATTGACAAAGTGGATAATATAAACTATAGTATAAATCATATAAATCCTATTGAAATAATAGGGATTAAAAACAAATATCAGTATAACCAATAAAATAATACGAATTATTGATGTTGTTATAAATTCTTTAATTGAGATTTAGATAGGTGATTACAATTAAAAACCTACTAAACATATATGACAAATAATAAAATTGAAAGGGGCAAATATTATGAAAAAGAGGAGAATATTAAGTGTTACGCTTTCTATAGCTTTAATAATGGGGGCTTTTATAGGTTGTGGAAAGCAAGAAACTAATAATAGTGAAAATTCGGACAGTAAAAAACCTGTAGAGCTTTTGAATGTATCATATGATCCAACAAGAGAATTATATACAAAATTTAATGATAGTTTTATAAAATATTGGAAGGATAAAACTGGACAAGATGTAACAATAAATCAATCTCATGGAGGCTCTGGTGCACAGGCACAATCAGTAATTGGTGGATTGGAAGCTGATATTGTAACCTTAGCATTGGGTTATGATATAGATGCTATAAGCCAAGCTGGGCTTGTAAATAGTGATTGGCAAAGTAAATTTAAAGAAAATAGTTCGCCATATACATCGACTATAGTTTTTCTTGTTAGGAAAGGAAATCCTAAGAATATAAAAGACTGGGATGATTTAACGAGGGATGGAGTTTCGATAGTAACACCAAATCCAAAAACATCAGGGGGAGCTAGATGGAATTACTTGGCAGCTTGGGCCTATGCATCGAAAAAGTATAATGGTGATGAAAAGGCTATAAAAGATTTTATGTCAAAGTTATATTCAAATGTAGAAGTATTGGATTCAGGAGCTAGGGGAGCAACAACAAGTTTTGTTGAGAGAGGATTAGGTGATGTACTTATAGCATGGGAAAATGAAGCACTTTTATCACTTAATCAACTTGGAAAAGATCAGTATGAAATAGTGGTGCCATCATTAAGTATCCTGGCAGAACCTCCTGTTGCTGTAGTTGATAAAGTTGTTGATAAAAAAGGAACGAGAGAAGTTGCGGAGGGGTATTTGGATTATTTATATACTAAAGAAGGACAAGAAATAGCAGCAGAAAATTATTATAGACCTAGAGATAAAGAAGTTGCTGAAAAGTATAAAAGCACATTTCCAGAAGTTAATTTAGTTACAATAGATAGCGAGTTTGGAGGATGGGCAAAAGCTCAGGAAACTCATTTCGCAGATGGAGGAACATTTGATCAAATTTATATTCCTAAAAAATAGGATTCCATTAGTAGGTCAATCCAATACTATTTCCAAATCATAAGTATTGATTATAATGATTTTCGAATATAAGCAAGATTTAATAAAATAATAATTTCAAAAACTTACTAAATAAAAATTAACATATTTATTTAGTAAGTTTGGTTTTTGTTAAAAATTAATATTTTTGAGCTGATTTTATTGACAAAAGCATAAAATTCCCTTATAGTATATTTCATATAAAGTTTATAAAATTAGTAGGAAATAAAAAGATATTATGCATAATTAGTTAAGTAGTCAATTATCACATAAAACATTATTTTATATAGTAATTGATATAAAGTTTTTATGACATAGTTTGCAAAAATAATTATTCATCATAATTCTAAAAATACTGCAAGAATTTTAGCCGTAATTGTGAATTGTGAAATGTGCATTGTGGTTTGCAACGTATGCTAAAACTTGGTATTTGCTAGGGTGTTATTTAATCAAAACCCTACTAAACATATATGAATATTGATTTTTTTACATATGAGCAATAAATATTTATGAAAAAAGATTGGGGAGAATATTGTGAAAAAAACTGGGATTTTATGTTTGATGCTTTCTATTACGTTAATTACTGGGGCTTTTGTTGGATGTGGAAAGCAAGGAACTAGTGGCGATAATAGCAAGAAACCAGTGGAGCTCTTGAATGTATCATATGATCCTACAAGAGAATTATACACTAAGTTTAATGAAAGTTTCACAAAGTACTGGAAAGAAAAAACTGGACAAGATGTAACAATAGATCAATCTCATGGAGGATCTGGTTCACAAGCACAGGCAGTTATGGGAGGATTAGATGCTGATATTGTGACTTTAGCATTGGGATATGATATTGATGCTATAAGCAAAACTGGCCTTTTGGATAGTGATTGGCAAAGCAGATTTAAAGAAAATAGTGCACCATATACGTCAACTATTGTTTTTCTTGTTAGAAAAGGAAATCCAAAGAATATAAAAGATTGGGATGACTTAACAAAAGACGGTGTTTCGATTGTGACACCAAACCCAAAAACTTCAGGTGGAGCTAGATGGAATTACTTAGCGGCCTGGGCGTATGCATCAAAAAAATATAATGGTGACGAAAATTCTATAAAAGAGTTTATGTCCAAGTTATATTCGAATGTAGTTGTATTAGATTCAGGATCAAGAGGAGCAACTACTAGTTTTGTTAGAAGAGGATTAGGTGATGTTCTTATAGCTTGGGAGAATGAAGCTATGTTATCACTACAACAGCTTGGAAAAGATAATTATGAAATAGTTACTCCATCTTTAAGTATTTTAACAGAGCCATCAGTTGCAGTAGTAGATGAAGTCGCTGATAAAAGAGGTACTAAAGAGGTCGCTGAAGGATACTTGAACTACTTATATACTAAAGAAGGACAAGAACTAGTAGCTCAAAACTATTACAGACCGAGGGATAAAGACGTTGCTGAGGAATATAAAGATACATTTCCTAAATTGGATCTTGTAACAATAGATGATTCCTTATTTGGAGGATGGAAAAAAGCTCAAGAGACTCATTTTTCAGATGGGGGAACATTTGACCAAATTTATATTCCTAAAAACTGAGAATATTAGAGTATAAAGTTAAAATTGATTCAGTGGGGGATGTCAAAAAGAATTTTAGTTGAACTTATACAATTAAGGAGAATCAAATCTGGGAGATTGCCAGTTTTATATCCAACTTAAATAAGAGGAAGATAAAAGTGGCTAGGTATCAGAGAAGTTTTTAAATATGTAATTATTTTGTTAGAGTGGGGGATGAATATGAGCAAGACAAAAAGAGTTATTCCTGGATTTAGATTGACAATGGGTTTTTCTCTTGTTTACCTAAGCCTTATAGTTTTAATTCCTTTATCAGCTTTAGTCATAAAGTCAGGGGGAATGGGATTAGATAAATTTCTTAGTACAGTATTAAATGCTAGAACATTGCACGGATATTTGGTAAGTTTTGGTGCTGCATTCGTAGCAGCGATAATAAATAGCATATTTGGAGTTATCTTAGCGTGGGTTTTAGTTAGATATGATTTTCCATTTAAAAGATTTATAGACGGAATAATTGATTTACCATTTGCACTGCCAACAGCTGTTGCAGGTATCTCACTTACTACTTTATATTCTGAGAATGGTTGGATAGGAAAAATACTTTATTCATTTGGAATAAAATCATCATTTTCTATTTTAGGAATTGTTATAGCCTTAACATTTATAGGAATTCCATTTGTTGTAAGAACAATTCAGCCGGTTCTTGAAGATTTAGATGGTCAATATGAAGAAGCTGCTGCAATGCTTGGAGCTAGTAGAATAAGAACTTTTTGTAAAGTAATATTTCCAGAAATATCAGCGCCACTATTAACTGGGTTTGGTTTGGCCTTTGCAAGAGGGGTTGGTGAGTATGGAAGCGTAGTTTTTATTGCAGGAAATCTTCCAATGAAAACAGAAATTGCACCTCTTTTGATTATGTCAAGATTGGAACAATACGATTATAGTGGCGCTACTGCTATAGCTTTGGTTATGTTAGGCGCTTCATTCTTAATACTATTCGTTATAAACGGTATTCAACTATACAATAGTAAATTAAAGCAGATATGAGGTGAGTAGTGAGTGAAAAAAACATCTATGAATAGAAGCGAAAATAAATTCTTGAAATACGGTTTGATAGGTATAAGTATATTTTTTCTTATACTAATGCTTATTATTCCATTGATATCTATAATTTCCGAAGCATTGGCTAAAGGATTTGGTGCATATATTAAAGCAATTTCAGATGGATATACTCTTAAAGCTATGAATCTTACATTAATTGCTACGTTAATAGCAACAATCATGAATACCATCTTTGGTATATGTGTTGCTTGGGCTATAACAAAATTTAAATTTAGAGGGAAGAACTTGCTAGGAACTTTAATTGATCTGCCATTTGCAATTTCGCCTGTTATTGCAGGACTAATATTTGTATTATCTTTTGGAAAAGGGAGCTTTCTAGAGAATATTTTAATTCAAAATAATATAAAAATAGTCTTTGCTGTGCCAGGAATAATATTAGCAACAATATTTGTAACGTTTCCGTTTGTAGCAAGAGAAATAATACCTTTAATGAATGCTCAGGGAACTGATGAAGAAGAAGCAGCAGCAATGATGGGAGCTAACGGATTTAATATATTTAGAAAAATAACTCTTCCAAATATTAAATGGGGTCTTATATATGGAGTAATACTTTGTGCAGCAAGAGCAATGGGAGAATTTGGGGCAGTATCAGTAGTATCTGGTCATATTAGAGGAAAGACCAATACTTTACCATTACACATTGAAATCTTATATAACGAATATCAATTTTCAGCAGCTTTTGCAGTCGCTTCTATATTGGTAATTATTGCGATTATGGTCTTAATATTACGTAATATTGTGGAATGGAAAACTAAGAAGGGGGTCTAGTATGTATGTATGTGGAACTAAAGAATATTAATAAAAGATTCGGAGATTATAAGGCATCTGACAATGTTAGTTTTAGGATAGAGCAGGGAAAATTAATTGGTCTCTTAGGTCCAAGTGGAAGTGGCAAGACTACTATACTTAGAATGATAGCAGGTCTTGAAACTCCAGATGAAGGAGATATCATTATTAATGGAGTAAAAGTCAATGACATAGAACCAGGAAAAAGAGGAATTGGCTTTGTATTTCAAAGTTATGCTCTATTTCGTCATATGACAGTTTATGATAATGTAGCGTTTGGTCTTGTGGTACAAAAAGCTAAAAAAGATTATATACATGAGAGGGTTATGGAACTTATAGAACTTATTGGCCTTAAGGGCCTTGAAAAAAGGTATCCAGGTCAATTGTCTGGTGGACAAAGACAACGTGTAGCTTTTGCTAGAGCACTTGCACCTAACCCACAGCTGTTACTACTAGATGAGCCTTTTGCAGCAATTGATGCTAAGGTAAGAAAAGAACTTAGAAGATGGCTTAGAGAAACGATATCTAAATTAGGAATAACAAGCATCTTTGTAACCCATGACCAAGATGAAGCGGTAGAAGTAGCAGATGAAATAATAATAACAAATAGAGGGAAAATTGAGCAGAAAGGTAGTCCGGTTGAGATATATAAGAATCCAAAGACTCATTTCGTAGCACAATTTATTGGTGAATCGAATCTAATAGATGATTATACTAAGCTAAAAGGATTTGAAGTTGTAAACCCTAAAGAAACAAAGGCGATAGTACGTCCTGAGTTTATACAAATTGCTAAAAATGATAAGGAGATTTTGACTCCTCTTGCAGCAGAAAAAGGAATTGTAAAAGGTATTGCATTTAGAGGAAATAATCTTGAAATAGATGTACAGGTAGGGAACCAAATATTTTATGGATACCGTAGCTTGGAAGATGAAGAATTAAAAATTGGTGAAGAAGTTTTCGTTTTAATCCATAGAGTTTATGCATTTGATGAAAAAAGTGCAAATGTTGTGGAAAATAAGATTAAAACAGAAGAAATGTCTGTATTTATTTAAATATCATCCATGAATAAAGACAAAGATTAAATATATTTGAGCTTTGTATAAATAAAAATCAGTGTTTAAAAATGCAGGGAATAATAATCTCTGTGTTTATTTAGTAAATATTGACCTTAAAAAAAGGAGATATGCTATGAGTAAGAACGTTCAAGTAAAACAATTAGAAACTGATATATTAATTATTGGAGGAGGTACTGCTGGGTGCTATGCGGCCTTAACCATACGTGAAAATTCTAATGCATCCGTACTTATCCTTGAAAAAGCTAATATTAAGAGAAGCGGATGCTTAGCAGCCGGAGTAAATGCAATCAATGCATATATAGTAAAAGGAAGAACTCCTGAAGACTATGTTGATTATGCAAAAAAGGATGCAGATAATATTGTGCGTGAAGATCTACTTCTTACAATGTCACAAGGTTTAAATAAGGTAACAAAAAAGTTAGAGGATTTAGGGCTTGTTATTTTAAAAGATGAAAATGGCGAATATGTGGCTAGAGGAAATAGAAATATAAAAATTAATGGTGAAAATATTAAACCTATTTTAGCAGATGCAGTGCAGGAACTAAATGATGTTACTGTTATGAATCAAGTTAATGTTATTGATTATATTGTAAAAGATAATCAGATACTTGGCGCTTTTGCAGTTGGTGTAGAAGAAGAAATTCTATATGAAATTAGAGCAAAAAAAGTAATATGCGCAACTGGTGGAGCAGCAGGTCTTTACAAACCTAACAATCCAGGTTTTTCAAGACATAAAATGTGGTATCCTCCTTTCAACACTGGTGCAGGGTATTCAATGGGAATAAAAGCAGGGGCTGAAATGACTACTTTTGAAATGAGATTTATTGCTTTGAGATGTAAGGACACAATTGCTCCAACAGGTACAATTGCTCAAGGTGTAGGAGCAAAGCAGGTAAATTCAAAAGGAGAAGTTTATGAAACAAAATATGGTCTAACTACATCAGAAAGAGTTTATGGAACAGTAAAGGAAAATCAAGAGGGAAGAGGGCCTTGTTATTTAAGAACAGAAGGAATTACCTCTGCTCAAGATGAAGAATTAAAGAAAGCATATTTAAACATGGCTCCTAGCCAAACTTTAAAATGGATAGAGTCAGGTAAAAATCCAAGTGAGCAGAATGTAGAAATTGAAGGAACAGAACCATACATAGTAGGTGGGCATACTGCTAGTGGATATTGGGTTGATACTAAAAGAGAAACTACAATAAAAGGTCTTTATGCAGCAGGTGATGTAGCTGGTGGATGTCCACAAAAGTATGTTACAGGAGCACTAGTAGAAGGCGAAATTGCAGCAAAGGCAGCAGTTGAAGCAATAAATAATAGTGATAAAGATGTTGTTACTTTATCAACAGCTGAAGAAGATTTACTTATAAAGAAAAAGAAAGAAGAAGTTGAAAAAGTATTAAACTCTGAAAATCAGATATTCAATTTTGAACAACTTGAAGAAGCGATGCAGAAAGTAATGGATACTTATGCAGGTGGAATTGGAAGTAGTTATCAGTTCAATGAAAAGCAACTTGAACTTGCAATGGAGAAAATTGAGCAAATTGAGAAATTGAGTGAAAGTCTTTATGCAGAAGATATGCATGAATTGATGTTTGTATATGAGTTAAAAGAGAGACTTACTCTTTGTAAATCTGTAATTGCCCATTTAAAAGCGAGAAAAGAAACTAGATGGCACAGCTTTGCAGAAAATCTTGATTATCCAGAGAAAAGCGATGAATGGTTAAAATATGTTAATTCGAAGCTTGTAGATGGCAAACTTACAATGTTATATAGAGATTTAGTGGGAAGAGGTGAAACATATGAGCATAGCAATTAATAAAAATAAATGCATAGGATGCAAAAGATGTTTAGCTGTGTGTCCAGGAAGTCTTATAAAATCAACTGAAGATGGCAAGAAAGTATATATAAAATATCCTAAAGATTGCTGGGGATGCTCTTCTTGCATAAAAGAATGCCCTACAGGTTCGATTTCATTATATCTAGGAGCAGATATGGGTGGAAGAGGAAGCAAACTTACAGTTAAATTTAAAGATGATATTGCAGATTGGAAGATTGAAGAAACTGATGGAACAGAGCATTCAATTAAGATAAACCGTAAGGATTCAAATCAATATTAGAATCAATTCACAATGTACAATTATCAATGCACAATTAAGGAGGAAAAGCCTATAGGCTTTTCAGAAAAAATATACACATATAAAAAAAGCAGCTATGCTGCAACCAAGATCAATTATATAAAAAAAGCAGCTATGCTGCAATCAAGATCAATTATATAAAAAAAGCAGCTATGCTGCAATCAAGATCATTTATATGAAAAAAGCAGCTATGCTGCAAATAAAAACATTTCACTTAGAAAAAGCGCAAAGCGTAATAAAGAACATTTGAATAAATTACGAATTAATTTAATCCACAATTGTGCATTGCGAACTATGAATTGTGAATTGAAAAGTATATTTTAAAATTTTAATTAGCAAATAGGGGGACTAATATATGAGCGAATTATCACATCTTGATAAATTAGAAGCAGAAGCAATTTATATTATTAGAGAAGTAGCAGCAGAATGTGAAAAGCCAGTAATGCTATATTCAATTGGTAAAGACAGTTCTGTTATGTTACATCTTGCAATGAAAGCATTTTATCCTGAAAAGCCGCCATTTCCTTTCATGCATATAGATACAACATGGAAGTTTAAAGAAATGATCGAATTTCGTGATAAGACGGCAGAAAAATTAGGAATTGAGATGATTGTCCATTCAAATGAAGAAGGCATAAAGCAAGGGATTAATCCTTTTGATCACGGTTCAGCATATACTGATATCATGAAGACACAAGCTTTAAAACAAGGTTTGAGTAAATATGGATTTACAGCAGCATTCGGCGGAGGACGTCGTGATGAAGAAAAATCTCGTGCAAAGGAAAGAATTTTCTCTTTCAGAAATGAAGCACAAGCATGGGATCCTAAAAATCAAAGACCAGAAATGTGGAAGCTTTATAACACTAAAATAAATAAAGGTGAAAGTATGAGAGTTTTCCCAATTTCAAATTGGACTGAAAATGATATCTGGCAGTATATAAAGCGTGAAAATATTGATATAGTTCCTTTATATTTTGCAAAAGAAAGACCATGCATTGAGCGTGATGGCAATATTATTATGGTAGATGATGATAGATTGAAGTTATTACCAGGTGAAAAAGTTGAGCATAAAAAAATAAGATTTAGAACCCTTGGATGTTATCCATTAACAGGTGGTTTTGAATCAGATGCAGTTACTTTGGATGCGATTATTGAGGAAACCCTTAGTGCCGTATCATCTGAAAGAACAACTAGAGTTATTGATAGTGAAGCAGCAGGTAGTATGGAAAGAAGAAAGAGAGAGGGGTATTTCTAAGATGAAGAGCTTATTAAAGTTTATAACATGTGGTAGTGTAGATGACGGAAAATCTACTCTTATTGGGCATATTTTATATGATTCAAAGCTTTTATATGCAGACCAAGAAAAAGCTTTAGAATTAGATAGCAAAGTTGGAAGCAGAGGTGGAGCAATAGACTATTCTCTATTATTAGATGGCTTAATGGCGGAACGTGAGCAAGGAATTACAATAGACGTCGCATATCGTTATTTTACAACTGATAATAGAAGTTTTATAGTAGCAGATACTCCAGGGCATGAAGAATATACTAGAAACATGGCTGTAGGTGCATCCTTTGCAGAGCTTGCTATTATATTGATAGATGCAAAGCAAGGGGTATTAGTTCAAACAAGAAGACATGCAAGAATTTGTTCCTTAATGGGTGTAAAGAATTTTGTATTTGCAGTTAATAAGATTGATTTAGTAGGCTACAGTCAAGAAAGATTTCTAGAAATTGAAGAGCAAATTAAGGGGCTAGTAAATGAACTTTTATTAGAAAATGTTAATATAATTCCTGTGTCAGCTACAGAAGGAGACAACGTTACTAAGAAATCAGAAAATACTCCATGGTATGCAGGGGAAGCACTTTTACCATATCTAGAAAATGTAGAGATTGATAGTAAGTCTGAAGAAGGTTTCTATATGCCTGTTCAAAGAGTATGTAGACCAAATCATACTTTCAGAGGATTCCAAGGTGAAATTGAAGCTGGAAGCATTTCTGTAGGAGATGAAATTACGACACTTCCTAGCAATGAAAAAGCATTAGTAAAAAGTATTCATATTACTGATAGGGAATCACAAAATGCAGGAAAAGGTCAAGCTGTTACAATACAACTTAATAAAGAAGTTGATGTATCAAGAGGCTGTGTACTTACAAAAGGAACTGATATTACTACAAGTAAGCTAATTAGTGCAAAGATTCTTTGGATGGATGACTCAGAATTAACAGCTGGTAAAGAATACTTTGTAAAAGTAGGTACTAAGATGTTGACTGGTGTTGTTACAGATGTAAAATATAAAATTGATGTTAACACTGGAGAGCATTTACCAACTGGTTATTTAACAAAAAATGAAATAGCAGCATGTGATATTTTATTATCTGAAAAGATAGTTGTTGATAAGTTTGATGCACATAAAACATTAGGAGAACTTATTTTAATAGACCGTATCACTAATATGACATCAGCTTGTGGTGTTATAGAAGATGTTCATAATAATGATACTAAAAATGCAAAATTTGCTTTTGAACATAATGAATTAAAAGCAAGAGGAGATATTTTTGAAGAATTCTATTATGATACAGAAACTTTATCTATCTTCAAATATAAGCCAGAAGAAAAGACTTATACTATAGGTAATGAACTTCCAATAAAAGGCGATAGTTATGAATATCCAGAGACTTTTGATTTATTAGTTCTTCGCGATGGAGTAGCAATCGAAGTACGTGATAAGAAGATTACTAATATTAAATCTATTGACGATTATAAATATCAAGAAGTTCCAGTTATTAATGGTAGAGGATTTGAAGTTGAGGTAAATTCTAATGAAGAAGCTGAAACATTTTTGAGTGAATATAAAGAAACTGATGAGAAAACTCTAGGAGATTTCTTGAACAAATGGGTTAAATTTGAGACTTATAGAAAAGTAGTTTTTCATAGTACTAAATAGAAAATGTATAAACGGGTTCTCTTGAATATAGAATATATAAAATAAATTAAAGAAGCCTCGAAAATGATTGGAAAATTGTTTTTGAGGCTTTTTTAGTCACCTTTACTAATAATAAATACAATTACTAGATTTCAAATTATATAATGTATTATTATGTTATAATATAAGGAAAAATATACTATATTTATATTTGTTTTATTGAAAAAGAAATTATTTGATGATAAAGTTTAATGTAGATGGATAGAGGTGATTAATTTTATGAAACATAAAATATTATTGTTTGATTGTAAACCTGGTATGATTTTGGCTGAGGATATAATATGTAATGGTTTAAAATTAGCGTCTAAAAATACAATACTTAATTCATATATAATAGATAAATTGATTAGTCTTGGTGAATATAGTATTTATATCTATGTTTCTGAAGGAAACAATAGCTTGGGCAAGAGCAATATTGATAAAATTAAAGAATTTAAAGAGGACTATGATGTAAGTATATACAATATTAAAGAGGTAATAAATGAATTAATTACAACGGATAACATGAATACTGAGAGTATTTCTAAAATATCTAAATCAATAATAAAGTATTTAGATGAACCTAACATTATAATTAAGTGTTTAGCTGCGTTAAAGGAAGCAGATGAATATACTTATACGCATTGTATAAATGTAGCAATATATTCAATGCTTATAGCAAAGTGGATGAATTTATCTTCAGACACAGTTAAGGAAATTATTGAATCAGGACTTCTTCATGATATTGGAAAGATTAAAATAGACAATGAAATATTGAACAAGCCAAGTAGGCTAACAAGAGAAGAATTTGATGAAATTAAGAAACATACTATTTTGGGATATGATATAATAAATGATTATAATTATTTTAGTAGAAGTATAAAAGATGCAATACTCATGCACCATGAAAGAATCGATGGATCTGGCTATCCGTTTGGAAAACTAGGAAGAGATATTACATTAAATGCAAAGATTGTTGCAGCAGCAGATACATTTGATGCGATGACATCAAATAGAGTATATAAGAAAGGAGTAACACCATTTAAAACATTTCAAATGTTTTTGACTGAAGGGATGAAATTATATGATACATCAGTCATTTTTACACTTTTAGAAAATATAAGCCCATATTATATAGGGATGAAGGTAAAGCTTGAGGATGGCAGGATGGGTGAAATTATGTATATACCGCCCAATGATATATTAAGTCCCATTGTAAAAATTAATAATGAACTTATTGATTTTTCAAGAAGAACAGATTTGGATATAAGTGATATATTTGTATAACATTTAGTAATATAGGAATGTGGAAATTTAAAACTTAAAAAATACTGTTTCATATATATTGCAAAAATAATTCTTCATCATAATTCTAAAAATATCACAAGAATTATAGCTGTAATTGTGAATTGTGAAATGTGCATTGTGAATTGCAAGATATATAATAAGAAATATACTAGTTAAAAATTCTATTAATTTTAGGATGAGTATAATATAAATTTTAAAAAATTATAAAAAAATCTCTATGTAGATGTCGAATCATAATTCCATTTTTGGAAATAATATAGCTAAATAAAATTGGAATTTTAGTGTGTATAGATAGAAACTTTTATTAATGAAAAAAAGTAAATAGAATATAAATTACGAATTAGATGTGGTGTTTTACAGCAAATATAGGCTCGAAGTAGATTTTAAGCTACTTGAGTCTATTTTTTTGTAGAAATTTATAGAAAAGGTAAAATGAAATTTCAATACAAAAACATCATTTAATTATATAAATTAATAAAAACTATTAGATGATAATACCAATTAGTACAATATATTGCCACTTTGAACAATATAATATCATTATTGACAAATAAGACCAAAAATTATACTATAAAATTAGTAGGAATCAATATTTTTTTATGGTGCAGATAATTAAATATTAGTTTTTGAAACATATATAAAATTAAATTATAAAAAATAAAAAAGATATTAATGAACTTGTATTTGTAGGAGGGGATGTGAGAAGGCTTGATTATAAAACCATATAAAGAAGATTATTTAGTGGACACTTTAAAAAGATTATAGTGAATTTTACTAAATATTTGTGGAGGAATATTATATGAATGATTTATTGGATATTCAACATATTGCTTTTGAATTAGCAAGTGAGAAGTATGCTCTTAAAATTAGTGATGTTTATGAAATTATTAGGATGCAGCAAATATCTCCAACACATAATAGTAAGTTCTTTTTGGAAGGCGTTATTAATTTAAGAGGAAAGGTAATTCCGGTAGTCAATTTACATAAAAGGTTTAAACTAATAGAATGCGCTAGAACTAAAGAAACTAGAATAATAGTGGTAAAAAGTAGAGAAGAGATGATTGGTATAATTGTGGATAAGGTTGACTCAGTTATACAATTCAATGATATCCAACCAACTCCAAAAGTTGTTGCAGGTATTGATGGGGAGTACTTTGAAGGAATAGGAATTACGGGGAATGGAGTAATAAGTTTATTGAAGATAGATGTAGTTCTTCATGATTAGGGGGAGGTGTGAAATGTCTAATATATATGAAATGCCTGAAATGGTAAGTGCATTTTTGGATGAAGTGGAAGAGCAGATACAACTTTTAGAACAAGGAATTTTAGAATTAGAAAAGAAAGATGAAGTTAGTAAAGTTATACAAGATATTTTTAGGGTAGCACATACATTAAAAGGATCCTCTTCAGCTATGGGGTATGAAAAGATGAAAACTCTTACTCATGAAATGGAAAATGTACTTGATAAAATTAGGAATAATTTTATGGAAGTAACAGAGCCAATAATTAACGTTTTGTTTGAATGTACTGACTGCTTAACTTTATTAAAAAGAGATTTTATAGAATATAAGAATGATACGGAAGTGAACATTGATGATATCATAGGAAAACTTAGATGTATGCAAAGTATTGACGTGGACAAAACTGAAGGCAATCAATTTATTGGAGTAAAAAGTGAAATTAGTCATGAAGGTGAAAATGAGAGGGTAGTATTTGAGCTAGATGATGAGAAAAGACATATAATAGAAAATGAAAAGCTAAATGGGTGCTCTTGTGTTGTTTGTGAGATTAAGCTCTCAGAGGATAGTCTTATGAAAGCAACAAGAGCTTTTCTTATACTTAATTCGCTAAATGATATGGGAGAGGTTATAGGATCTAGTCCCAATGCATTAGAACTATTGGATGAAGATGAAAATATTAATACTATAAATTATTTATTAATTTCTGAATTAGGAGCAAAAGAACTTGAGTTAAGAATTAAGCATGAATTAATGGATATTGATGATGTTAGTGTGTTTGATTATGAATTTACGAAATTAGATAAAGAAAAGGTAGTTACTCAGGATAAAAAAAATATAACTAATGTAAATAGAGAAATGGCAACGGAAAAAAATGATGAGATAAGCAGTGAAAAGAAGATTTCACAAGACATAAGAAATGAAAAAAAATTATCACAAGCCATTAGAGTCGATATAGAACGTCTTGAACATATGATGAATTTAGTTGGAGAGATGGTTATTGAACAAACTAGAATTGCTCAAGTAAGTAACAATTTACATAATAAATATATAGCTGATGATTCAGTAGAAGATTTAATTGGAATATCAAGTCGTGTATCAAGAGTAGTTAGCGAACTTCAAGAAAGCATAATGAAAGCTCGTATGGTGCCAGTGCAACAGCTATTTAGTAGATTCCCGAGGTTGGTAAGAGATCTTGCTAATTCATTAGAAAAAGAGGTGGATTTGGTTCTTGAGGGTGGAGAGACAGAAATGGACAGAACTATAATTGAAGATATTACTGATCCTTTGATTCATCTTGTAAGAAATTCCCTAGACCATGGAATAGAAAAACCCAGTACTCGTATAGGCAAAGATAAGCCTTCAAAAGGAACTTTGAAAATAAAGGCATTTCATCAAGAAAATCATGTAATTGTGACAATTGAAGATGATGGTGCTGGCTTAAATTTAGAAAAGATAAAGCAATCAGCAATTAAGAAAGAAGTAATTTCAGTTCAGGAGGCAGAAGCATTATCAGAACATGAGATAATAAATCTTATTTTTCAAACGGGGCTGTCAACAGCTAATAATGTAAGTGACGTTTCAGGAAGAGGCGTAGGAATGGACATTGTTAGAAATCATATAGATAAATTAAATGGAATTATTGATGTAGAAACAAAAGAAGGAGAAGGTAGTAAATTTACGATTAAATTACCACTAACTCTTGCAATACTCGCAGGATTACTGGTGAAGATTCATAATGAAACTTATGCGTTACCGATGAGCAATATAATTGAGATTGTGAGAAAGCCTAAAGATGAGATTGAATATGTGAAAAATCAATCTGTTGTTGTTATTAGAGATAAAGTTCATCCTCTAGTATGGCTCCATGATTATTTCAAATTGCCTAGGGAAAATAAAAAGAAAAATGTGTTCATTGTAGTTTTAGGTATCGCAGAAAAAAGATTCGGTATTGTAGTTGATGAATTAGTTGGAAATCAAGAAATAGTAGTTAAACCTTTAGGCTCTTACATAGGAAAAATTGAGGGGATATCGGGCGCAACAATACTTGGTGATGGAAGTGTTGCGCATATATTTGACGTTGTAGGAATATCGAGAATGATTAGTAGCAAAAACATAAAAGACAATAATAATTTTAGTAATAATGAAATTTAATAAGCAAAAGATCAAAAAGTGTGGAGGCGTATATAAATGGGTAGTTTTAAAAGAAATATTGGAATTAAGCTTATAGGAGGTTTAAGAAGTGTAGATAATGCAGTTTTTGCATCTAAAAAGCTTGATGAGAAATTAAAAGAATTATCAAATATAAATGAACAAGTTACAAAAGGAACAATTGATCAATCAGAAGCTGTGAAGTCAGTAAATTCTCTCACAAGTGAAATGTCTAAATCTATAAATGGAGTTGTGATAAATGCAGAGCAATTAGCGAATGTCGCTCAAAAGTCGCAAAGTTCACTTGAGGAAATAGCTGTATCATCAAAACAGGTTGCAGGTAATAGCGAAAGTGTATCAGGCTCAATTGAAGAAATATCAAATTCAATAGAGGAAATGGGCAGATCAATTAAAGTGGTAGCAGGTAATGCGGAAGAAATGACTGGATCAGCGAAGGAAGTTTCAGAATCAATTCAGGAAATGGTGGCATCAATCCAGCAAGTAGCAGGTAATGGGGAGAGCGCATCAAAATCAGTGGAAGAAATATCTTCCTCAGTAGAGCAAATGGGGAAATCAGTTAAAGGAGTAGCGGGAAATGCAGAAAGTTTAACTTCTTCAGCAAAAGAGGTGACTGCATCAATTCAAGAAGTAGTAGCATCAATTCAGCAAGTGGCAGGAAATAGTGAAAGCACAGCAAGTTCAGTAGAGCAAATATCAGCATCTATTGAGGAAATGGGAAAATCAATACAAGGTGTTGCCAAAAATGCAGATGGATTGAAGGATACTGCTGAAAATGCAGAAGTATCTGTGCAATCAATTGTAGCATCAATTGAACAAGTTGCAAAAAATAGTGAAAGTACAGCAAGCTCAGTGGAGCAGATATCAGCATCTATAGAGCAAATGGGAAAATCAATAAAGGGAGTAGCAGGAAATGCAGAAAGTCTGAAAGGTTCAGCAGAAGAATCTACAATGGCTGTTCAAGAAGTAGTAGCATCAATTCAGCAAGTAGCAGGGAATAGTGAAAGCACGGCAAGCTCAGTAGAACAAATATCATCATCAATAGAACAAATGGGAAAGTCAATAAAGGGAGTAGCAGGGAATGCAGAAAGTCTAAAGGGTTCAGCAGAAGAAGCTACAGCCGCAGTCCAAGAAATGGTTGTTTCAATAGAGCAGGTAGCAGGAAATAGTGAAAGTACAGCAAAATCAGTAGAAGAAATATCAGTTTCAATAGAACAAATGGGAAAATCAATAAAGGGAGTAGCAGGAAATGCAGAAAGTTTAAAAGGTTCAGCAGAAGAAGCTACAGCCGCAGTCCAAGAAATGGTTGTTTCAATAGAGCAGGTAGCAGGAAATAGTGAAAGTACAGCAAGTTCAGTAGAAGAAATATCATCATCAATTGAAGAAATAGGAGCTTCAATAAAAGGAGTAGCAGGTAATGCAGAAAATTTAAAAGGATCTACAGAAGAATCATCAGTTGCAGTTCAAGAGATGGTAGCATCAATCCAGCAAGTAGCAGGAAATAGTGAAAGTACAGCAAGTTCAGTAGAAGAAATATCATCATCAATTGAAGAAATGGGTGTATCAATAAAAGGAGTAGCTACTAATACAGAAAGTTTAAAAGCCTCAACAGATGAATCAGCAGCGGCTATACAAGAAATGGTAGCATCAATACAACAAGTAGCAGGAAATAGTGAGAGTACAGCAAGCTCAGTTGAACAAATATCGTCATCAGTAGAACAAATGGGTAAATCAGTTAGGGGAGTAGCAGGAAATGCTGAAAGTTTAAGAGGCTCTGCAAATGAAGCGGCGGCTGCGGTACAAGAGGTAGTAGTATCTATTCAGCAAGTAGCAGGAAATAGTGAGAGTACTACAAGATCAGTGGAAGAAATATCTGCATCTATAGAAGAAATGGGCAAATCTATTCAAGGAGTAGCTGGTAATGCTGAAGAACTGCAAAGAACTTCAAATGAAACTTATAAGACGGTTGAGGACATGGCGGCTTCAATAAGCCAAGTGGCGCAAAATGCTCAAAACGTAAATTCATTAAGTGACGTAGTAAAATCAGATGTTAAGGATGGACAAACAGCTGTAGCTAATACATTAGTGGCTATAGGTGAAATATCTGAGGTTATTCACAAGGCAGAAAGTGTAATAACTAACTTAGGAAAGAGTTCTGATAAAATTGGAAGCATCATAGATGTAATAGATGATATAGCAGATCAAACAAATTTACTTGCTTTAAATGCGGCAATTGAAGCTGCAAGAGCGGGAGAACACGGAAAAGGATTTGCAGTAGTAGCTGATGAAGTAAGAAAACTAGCTGAGAGAACGGCTACAGCTACAAAGGAAATATCTGAACTTATAAAAGGAATCCAGGGAGAAACTACCAATGCAATTAAGGCAATAGAAGTTGGCACTGAGAAAGTTGAATATGGATCAAGATTAAGCAATGAAGTCGGGACTGTAATAGAAAAAATAGTTGGTGGAATTGAAAATGTTACTAATGAAATCAAAGAAATAACTTTGGCAACTGACAGTCAAAATAAAGGAAGTAGAGAAATACTAGAATCTATGAGAAGCGTTACTAATCAAGCATCTATGGTTACACAAGCTACAAAGGAACAAGCTATAAGTGTAGAAAATGTAATAAAGGGTGTAGCAAATGCAAGAGAACAAGTGTTGCAAATTAATATAGCAATGAATGAGCAATCTAAACAAGGACAAAATATTGTTGGAGCTGTAGAAAATGTAACAAATCAAGCAGATGAAGTTGCAATGGCAGTAAAAGAACAAGTTATTGGCATAGATGAAATAATAAAAGGTGTTGAAAATTCAAGAGAACAAGTAAGACAAATAACAATAGCAGTGAAAGAACAAGCAATTCAAGGTGGAAATATTAGTAAGGCTATAAATAACGTTGTTAATCAAACAAATGAGGTTGTAATAGCAGTGAGGGAACAAGCAGCTGGCGTAGAGGAAGTAATAAAAGGTGTTGTGAATGCTAAGGAACAGGTAAGGCAAATAACAGTAGCAGTAAAAGAACAGGCAAAACAAGGGCAAAATATAGCCTTGTCTATAGAAAATGTAGTTAATCAAACTAATGAAGTTGCAGTAGCAGTAAAAGAGCAAGCGGCAGGAATTGATGAAGTAATAAAAGGTGTAACAAATTCAAGGGAGCAAGTAAGACAAATAACAGTAGCAGTAAAAGAACAAGCAAAACAAGGACAAGATATTATTGAATCTGTAGAAAATGTAACAAATCAAGCAGCACAGGTGACTACAGCAGTAAAAGAACAAGCAAATGGGGTAGAGGAAGTAATAAAAGGTGTTGTAAATGCAAGAGAGCAAGTTAGACAAGTAACAGTGGCAGTAAAAGAACAGGCAAAACAAGGTAGAGATATTGTAGCAGCAGTAGAAAATGTAACAAATCAAGCAGCTCAAATATCTGCAGTGACTAATGAGCAAACAATAGGTGTAGAAGAGATAGTTAAAGGAATAGTGAATGCAAGAGAGCAAGTTAGACAAGTAACAGTGGCAGTAAAAGAACAAGCCAAACAAGGTGAAAATATTGTTGCTTCTGTAGAAAATGTAACAAATCAAGCAGCACAGGTGACTAGGGCAGTAAAAGAACAGGCAAATGGAGTAGATGAAGTTATTAAAGGTGTAGTAAATGCAAGAGAACAAGTTAAGCAGATAACTGATGCCATGATAGCACAAACAATACAAGGAAAATCAATGACTAGGCTAGTAGGAGAGGTTACAAGCCAAACTGCAGAGGTAACACAAGCTATGAAAGAGCAAGCAGCTGGGGTTGGCGAAATAGTAAAAGGTATAGAAAATGCAAGAGAACAAGTAAGACAAATAACAGTGGCAGTGAAAGAACAAGCAAAACAAGGGAAAGACATTGTAGTTTCTGTAGAAAATGTAGCAGAACAGTCGGAGCAAGTAACAAGAGCAGTGAAAGAACAAGCTATAGGAGTTGAAGAAGTAGTTAAGGGAATAACTAATTCTAGAGAACAGGTAAGACAAATAGCTGTAGCAGTAAAAGAGCAGGCAAAGCAAGGAAAGAATATTGTAAATTCAGCAGAAAATGTTACAAGAGTAGCACAACAAGTTACTGAGACATCTAAAGAGCAGGCATCAGGAGTAGAAAATATTATAAAAGGTGTAAGACGTTCTAGGGAAGATATGAAGCAGATAACTTGGGCTATGAAGGAACAAACAAAATCTACTGATAGAATCACAGATAACTTTAAGAATGTTACTGAACAAGCAAGTGAAGTAACAATGGCTACTAAGGTACAGGCAGGAGAAGTTGAAGAGCTGAGAAAACATATTGAAGATATAAATAATGTAGTTAACTTAAATGTAAGGGATGTTCAAAAAACTTCAAGTATTACTAGAGAACTTTCTGAGTATACATTAGAAATAAAAAAATCATTGGAGGAGCTAGTTGAATAACTAGATAATAAATTTTATATGAGTATATAAGTTGCTACGAGAAAATTATATTAAGGTTAATTATTAGAATTTAGTAATTCTAAATTTTAAAATTCTTACAGCAACTTATATATCAAAAGAATAAATTGTGGTTTTAAATATAAGGAGGAAATTTTAAATTATGAGTATTATGGCATTAGAACAATTGGCGAGTTATATATATGAATTCTGTGGCATTGACTACTCGAAAAATCTTCCTTCACTTGAAAGCAAGATAACCTATAGAATTAAAGAACTTGGACTTAGTGTTTGGGAATATTGCGGATACGTTAAAATAGAAGAAAAAGAAAGAGATACATTAATTGAACTAATAACAGTAAATGAAACTTATTTCTTTAGGGAAGAAAATCTATTAAGAGAATTGCAAACTAATATTTTTCCAGAATTTGAAGACTATTCAAAGGAGAAAACTTTTAGAATTTGGTGTGCAGCATGTTCAAGTGGGGAAGAGCCCTATACATTGGCAATGTTAATAAAAGAAACAATGCTTTTTGAAAAAAGTTCTGTTGAAATAATAGCTTCGGATATTAATAAAAAAGTATTAGATAAAGCTGAAAAGGGAGTATACAGTAGTAAATCTTTATCATTTAGGAAGATGCCTTATGGAATGTTAGATAAATATTTTGATAAAATTGAAGATGAATATAAGATTAAGGATGAGATAAGAAAACTTGTAAAGTTTAAGAATTTAAATATGTTTGATAAAAATATCGAACAAGAAATTGGAAGAGTTGATATAATACTCTGTAGAAATGTTTTAATATATTTTGATACAGAATTTATTAAAAAAGCTGCTCTTTCATTTTACAATATTCTTAATGAAACAGGATATTTATTTTTAGGTCATGCAGAAACAATTACCAATGTTAATCCAGGTTTTGATACTGTTTATACTCCATCAATTTTTTATTATAAGAAGGGAGAGAAGGCATAATGAAACAATATGGTGTTTTAGTTGTAGATGATTCCTCCTTTATGAGGAGATGTATAAGTCTCATTATAGAAAAAGATCCTCAATTTTTTATAATAGGAATTGCGAGAAATGGATTGGACGCAATAGAAAAGATACAAAGATTAAAACCTGATATAGTAACAATGGATGTAGAGATGCCGGAAATGGATGGAATAAGTGCCCTAAAAGAAATTACGAAAACTTGCCCTGTACCAGTTGTAATGCTGAGCAATCACACGGAAGATGGTACTAGAACAGCACTAAAGGCGTTAGAGCTCGGCGCAATTGATATTTTTTTAAAAAGCTCATTGGTAGGTGAAGACATAAAAGAGGAAACAATAAATGATTTTCTTGGTAAACTAAAAGTAATTGCAGATAGTAGCAAGAGGCAAAAAAATAAAGAAAATAATAATGCAGATTTAGAACATATTAAATGTGATGAAGAGCAGATTAATTGCGATGAAAAACGCATGAAGAGGGAGCTACTTATTATTGGTTGCTCAACAGGAGGGCCATCCGCGCTTCAATCAATACTACCAAGATTTCCAAAGGATTTATGTAGACCTGTTATTGTAATCCAACATATGCCTCCAGGATTTACTGGACCGCTAGCTGAAAGATTTGATACTATATGTAATCTACATGTTAAAGAAATAGAGAATGGAGATATACTTGAACGAGGAAAAATATATATAGCACCAGCGGGATTTCAAACATTATTGGAGAAGAATGAGAATAATAGCATAGTTTTTAAAGTTGAGGATATGAAAAATGTGGACAGCTTATACAAACCATCAATTAATGTTACTTTAAATTCGGCGGCGCCTATTTTTAAAGATAAGCTAGTCTCTGTAATTTTAACAGGAATGGGTAATGACGGGTTAGCAGGCTGTCAGAATGTAAAAGATAATAATGGATATGTCATAGTTGAGGCAGAAGAATCCTGTATAGTTTATGGTATGCCTAAAGTAGTGTTTGAAGCAGGTCTTGCAGATAGTCAGGTAGCACTAAGCGACATGTTTGAGACAATAATGTTAAATTTATAAATTTAGTTTAGATACATGAAAATAAATATCAAGTCCAATGTTGTCATGAATATTTTTCATTAGACACGGAGAAAAATTGACCTTATAGCGTGCATATTAGGTCAAATTACCGACGAATGATGATGGAAAATAGGCTGGTAAATGGACTTGTTATTTTTTGAATGTGAGTTACTTATTAATTAAGTAACTTATATCTTAATATAGAATTAAAGCAAATTTAAATGTTAATAAGCTAGTAATATATATGTCAAGCTTACTAATATTTAAATTTATTGTTTTTAAGACTTGTATATTAAAATAGGTAATTGATATAATGATTTATCAGAAGGAAAGAGTTAGTTTATAATGAATTACCATGTAAAACACTCATATATTTAAAGTCATTTTTAGAACGGAAGGATAAAGTATTATGGAGATTATTTTTACAATAGTTGGACAAGTAAGTATCATGTACATATTAATGGCAATTGGCTTTATAGTATATCGTAAAAAATTAATTGATGAAGATGGAGCCAAACAGATATCTAATCTTTTAGTTTGGGTTATTAATCCGATGATTATGTTAACACGCTATCAAATGGAATTTTCTATAGATAAGTTAAAGGAGTTAGGAATTTCTTTTTTTATTTCTCTATGTGCAATGTTAATAGGCTTTTTTGTGGGGAAAATTGTCTTTAAGAAAGATCAGAGAATAGATAAATTTGCGATTGGGTTTGCAAATGCAGGATTTATTGGAATTCCACTAGTTACTAGTATAATGGGGATAGAAAAGGTGTTTTTCTTATCAGCATACCTAGTTTGTTTTAATATATTGAGTTACACTTATGGAATATATACAGTATCAAATAATAAAAGTTTAATTACCTTAAAAAGTGTTTTATTTAATCCTGGAATAATAGCTGTGGCATTTGGATTGCTTGTTTTTATTTCACCCGTAAAGCTGCCAAAGCTTTTTTATGATGCGTTTAACTTAGTTGGACAAACCAATACGCCTATTGCTATGATTTTACTTGGTACGTATATTGCTAAGTCAAAACTAATCACATTATTTAATGATAAACATGCTTACTTTGTAGCATTTATAAAACTTATCGTTATTCCAGTTATAATAATGATATTATTTAAATTTTTACCACCATATTTAATAGAAATAAAAAAAGTTGTATTAATAGCTATGGCTACGCCAGTAGGTCTAACAGTACCAATGTTTTCTCAGATGTATGGAGGAGATTATGAGTATGGAGCTAAATTGGTTGGCTTAAGCACATTATTATCACTGATCACTATACCAATAATTTTGTATCTGGCAAATGTTATTTGGTAAGCGGTTAGCTTATATAACGTAGTAATTAATTATAGTCATTCTTATCATGCTATTAGTCAAGTTTGTATATGAATGTGACTTGGATGAATCAAACACTATGGAATCACCAGGAGTTAGGACATAAGTTATATTATCCACATTTAAAGATAACTCACCATCATAAACTATTATATATTCTTGAGTCTTTTCACCATGGGAATTGGATTCATATGTGCTATTGCCATATAGTTCTACAGTAAAAAGCTCAAAGTTTCTATTTGAATTGCTCGTAAAATAGCAATAAACTCTATACTTATTATCAGGAGATTCTTGGTGCTTAGAATCTTCTTTTTTTATTAAAATATCATTTTTTATGGGCTCATCAATAAGGGATGTATATGGAACCCTAAGTCCACCAGCAATTTTCCATATTGTATTAATAGTCGGATTAGATTCACCACGTTCGATTTGTCCTAGCATTACTTTACTGACGCCACAAATATCAGAAAGTTTGCTTAAGCTTAATTGCCTCTCGTTTCTTAATCTTTTTAAATTCCCAGCAATAATATTATTTAAATTCATATTTTCACTCCTTGACAAATATAAAGTACAAATGTAAGATATAGCATAATATAAAGTATAACGTACAATGTATATAATATATATTACGGTTTTATACAAAAAGTATCAAGGGGGCATTTTATGGAATTGGGGAAAATACCAAATGATTCTTTAGAAATAAAGAATAAAAACAACTCGTATTATTTTATTCAGGGAGTGAAAGACTGTATTCCAACTATATTTGGGTACATAAGTTTAGGGCTTGCATGTGGAATTTTGAGTAAATCTTGTGGATTGACAGTTTGGGAAGCAATGGGGATGAGTGCTTTTATATATGGAGGATCATCGCAATTTATAGCTTCGAGTATGATTTTATCATCCTCACCAATACCTAGTATAATATTTACTATTTTCTTTGTTAACTTTAGACATTTGTTTATGAGTGCGTCAGTAGCTCCATATTTCAAAGAAAATTCAGTCTTAAAAAACTTTTTTATAGGGCTGCTTTTAACAGATGAAACTTTTGTAGTTGCATCGGCAGAGGGGTTGAGGAATAAGAAAATTAATAATTTATGGATTACAGGTTTAAACATTACTGCATATATAAATTGGATTTTTGCAACAGGAATTGGAGTTATTATTGGCGGATTTATTCCAGATTATAAGGCTTTAGGGCTAGATTTTGCATTAACTGCCATGTTTATAGGTTTGCTAATTTTATCTGTAAAAGGAAATATAAAGATAAGAAAAGCTTTGATAATTATTATTGTATCTGCAATAGTTTTACTAATAAGCACAATATATGTATCTACTAGTATTAGTGTTATTATATCAGCAATTGCTGGTGCTTTAATTGGGGTGGTGATTAAAGAATGAATTCTTATGTATGGAGTGTTATCATAGGTGGTTGTATTGTAACTATGTTACCGAGAGTTCTACCAATAACTATATTATCGAAGATGAAATTAAATAAGAAAGTGGAAGAGTTTTTGACATATATACCTATATCTATACTAGCTTCATTAATAGTAGCAGAACTTTTAATTACCGATAATAAATTTTTAGTTCAAGGAAAATCTCCAGAATTTCTTGCTACAATACCAACAATACTGATTGCTCTTAAGAAAAATAATTTATTATTAACAGTATTAACAGGAGTTATTTCAATAGCAATTTTAAGATTAATATTTTAATTCGTAAAAACTTGAATTGACTTGATGATAATCTAAGCGTATTATTTTCTATAAATAAATTATAGAGCAATAATGGATTTTATTATATGGTGAAGGAACAAATATAATGATGTATAGAATTAAAATAACAGAGAGAAATAAGATTTGTTTAAAGAATAGTGTATTATTTTCTATTCTGATCAGTATTTTGGCGCAAATATATATTTATCCATTTAATAGCAGGTTTGTTTTGGGAGTTGGAGTCATTGTAATTGGACTTATATTTTCTATATCGGAAAATATATATCCTGTTTTAATTGGAATAATCACAGGAACTATAACTGCCTCTATTCGTAGCATTGGATTATTAATGTCATCTTCTAGCTATTCAAATGATATTATAATGCAGTTTATGCCGGCAGCTATTTTTTATATTATTTATGGTATTTTAGGAACTATATTTCCACTAACTAGGAGAAATAAGTCTATAATACATTTATACTTGTCATTAGTAAGTTTTGATATAATATGCAACACAGCAGAAATACTTGTTAGAAATATGTTTTCTATATCAACCATAAAAGTTATTATAATAACAGCACTTGTTAGAGCATTTATACAATGTTCAGCTTTTCTAATATATAAATATCAAAAATTATATATTAAGACACTAGAGCATCAAAAACGTTATGCTGAATTAAATTTAATGGTGTCAAAGATATATGCGGAGGCTTTTTATTTACAAAAATCAACAAATGATTTAAATACTATAATGAGGGAAGCTTACAATTTGTATGAAATGAATAAGGATAAAGAAGAATTTTCAGTTAAGGCGTTATCACTTGCACAAAATGCTCATGAAATTCGTAAAAATAATGACCGAGTTCTTAGAGGGATCAATCAATTAGTACAAAATGTTGAGAAGGTAGAATACATGTCTATGTCAGAAATTTTCTGTATAATATCTGATAATACAAAAAGACAAATAGATAATGTGAATTCTAATATATTTATAAAATTCAAGCTAGAAGAAGATTATTCGGTAAAAAGATACTATGATATATTTGCTATTCTAAATAATTTAATTATTAACGCAATTGAGGCATGCAGTGGCGATAATATGATAAATGTGATTGGGGAGATTTCGCAAAAAGAATTACTACTTGATGTTTCAGATAATGGGACAGGTATTGATAAAGATGTACTTCCGTATATATTTAATATAGGATTTTCAACAAAATTCAATGAGGAGACAGGGGCAATGTCTACGGGGATTGGGTTATGTCATGTAAAAAATCTCTTAGAGAATTTGGGAGGAAGTATAGAAGTTGAAAGTGATATTGATAGGGGCACTAAGTTTTTAGTGAAAATACCGTTATCTAGTATATAAATTATTTTCATAATAAGGGGGCTATTTATGGAAACAACTTTTGTTATTATTGATGATGATATAGCAGTATGTAAAATATTGGAGCAAGCAATTAAAAAAAATAACTTCGGAAAAGTATTATCCATTTTAACGACAGGTAGAGATGCTAAAGATCAAATAATGAAATTAAAACCTGATATCGTATTAATTGATTTACTGCTACCAGAAGTAGATGGAATTGAAATTGTGAAAAGGACATTTAGCAGTGGATATACTGGTAAGATTATAATGTTATCTCAGGTTGAAGAAGGAAAAATGATTTCAAATGCTTATAAAAGCGGAATACTTTTCTATATTAACAAGCCAATTAATATGATTGAAACAATTAGCATTATTAATAATGCTAAAAAACAGATTGAATTAGAAAAATCTATATCAATGATTAAAAGTGTAGTTTTTGAAGGCAATACCGAGAAAGATAAAAAAGTTGAGAATGAAGCGGAAATTTATTCTCAAGAAGAAAAGCTATTGCGTATATTTTCTGATATTAACATTATTGGCACTGCAGGAATAGAAGAATTAAAACTTGTAATACTGAATATCATTAATAAAAAGAAAATGAATCCATCTAAACCTTATCAGCTAAAAGAGATTTATATGGATGTGGCACGAGCTCTATATGGAGATTCATTAGCAGCTATTAATTGCAGATCTATGGAGCAACGCATAAGAAGAACTATTATGAAGGCTATGGATTCAATAGCTAGTTTGGGAAGTGAAGATAGCGATAATAGCATATATAAGGAATATTCAGCATCACTTTTTGAGATAAAGCAGGTTAAACAGGAAATCAAGCATTTAAAAAATCCAATATACGGTCAAGGAAAAATAAATACAAAAAAATTCATTGAGGGTATATTAATAAAAATTCTAGGTTAACACATATATAAACTACAGAAAACTACAGAAAACACAGTATGTTAAAAGTCATTGACTAGTGAAATGGAAAAATATATAATTTAATCAAGATTTAAAAAAGCAATGGAGCTTTGGTATATATGCCAGGGCTCCTTTTTGTATTTCAAAATTTACAGAGTCGAAATTACTATTGAAATAGAGATATTAAATAAACAGAATCATCGAAAAAAATTAATAAAGCAAAAGTTGATTAATTTCTATTGAATTAATATTGTGTCAAAATAGGGGGAGAATAAATGATTAAATTAGAGAATATAGTCAAGAACTTTGGAGATACTCATGTTTTGAAAAATGTGAATTTAAATATAAATGAAGGTGAAAAGCTTGTTGTAATAGGGCCAAGTGGATCAGGAAAATCTACTTTAATTAGATGTATGAATTATCTTGAGGAACCGACCTCGGGGAAAGTAATCATAGACGAATATGATTTAAGTCTGAAAAAAGATTTAGCTAAAGTTAGACAATCTACTGCAATGGTTTTTCAACAGTTTAACTTATACCCACATATGACAGTGCTTGAGAATCTTATTTTAGCACCAATGAAACTCCAAAAGGTAAGTAAAAAAGAAGCAGAGGAATCTGGATTGAAGTATTTAGAAAAAGTGGGATTAAAGGAGAAAGCTGATGCTTACCCAAATCAATTATCAGGAGGACAACAGCAAAGGGTAGCGATAGCAAGAGCACTTAATATGCATCCTAAAATAATGTTATTTGACGAACCAACATCGGCGTTAGACCCTGAAATGATACAAGAGGTATTGGACGTACTAATAGGATTATCTAAGGAAAATATAACAATGGTTGTCGTAACTCATGAAATGGGTTTTGCAAAGCAAGTTGCAGATAGAATTGTATTCATGGATGGAGGACAGATTATTGAAGAGGCTCATCCGGAAGAATTTTTTTCAAATCCTAAGAATGATAGGGCCAAAGCGTTCTTAAATAAAATTATAAGATAAGAAACATAATTCACAGTGTACAATGCATAATTAATGAAAAACTTCTACGAAGTTTTAAAAAATTTTAAATAGGGGGATAAATATATGAAATTGAGAAAATTATTTTTAGCGTTAGGATTAGGTGCATGTATGATGATGGCTGGATGCAGCTCATCAACACCAACAAATACAGGAGGAAATACTGCGGAAGCAAAAGAAATACAAGCAATAAAAGATAGAGGCGTATTAAAGGTTGGAGTAAAAGTTGATGTACCTAAATATGGTTACAAAAATCCACAGACAGGTGAAATGGAAGGTTTAGAAATTGATTTATCGAAAGCAATAGCGAAAAAAATATTAGGAGATGAAAGTAAGGTTGAATTTCAAGGGGTTACAGCTAAAACAAGAGGGCCACTTCTTGATAATGGAGAAATAGATATGGTTGCTGCTACATTTACCATAACGGATGAAAGAAAAAAGAGTTATAATTTTTCAGATCCATATATAAAGGATGGAGTTGGATTACTTGTTAAGAAGAGCCTTGGTGCATCTTCACTTAAAGACTTAGATGGAAAGACTATTGGAGTTGCTCAAAGTGCTACAACTAAAACTGCACTTCAAAAAGAAGCGGAAAAGGAAGGAATTACTCTTAAATTCTCTGAGCTTGGTGGATATCCTGAACTTAAGGCAGCATTAGATTCAGGCAGAATAGATTGTTTTGCAGTTGATGCATCTATTTTGAATGGTTATGTTGATGATTCAACAGTAATATTAAATGATAGATATGATCCTCAAGAATATGGTATTGCAACTAAAAAAGATAATACTGAACTTGCGAAGGAAGTAAATGAAGTTATAAATGACATGAAGAGTTCAGGTGAAATAGATAAATTAATTGCAAAGTGGGATATTAAGTAATGAACGGACCTTTTGCAATATTTAAGTGGGAAGCACTTTTTAAAGATTTTAATATATTTCTTGAGGGATTCTTAACAACACTTGAAGTATCAATACTAGGGCTTATACTTGCCTTAATGCTTGGAATTATTTTTGGAGTACTTTCTACAAGCAAAATAAAAATTTTTAAGGTAATAAATAGAATATATGTAGAGGTGATTCAGAATACACCTCTTGTAATTCAGGTATTCTTTCTATTTAATGGATTACCATATATAAAGGTGGTATTACCGGTGTTTTTAATTGGAATACTTGGAGTAGGTGTATACCATGGAGCATATATATCAGAAGTTGTGAGAACTGGTATAACATCAATACCAAAAGGACAATTTGAGGCTGCAAAATCTCAAGGATTTTCTCATACTCAAACTATGAGGTATATAATATTACCTCAAACTGTAAAGATTATAATACCACCACTTGCGAATCAACTGGTAAATCTAATAAAGAATACTTCAGTATTAGCTATGATTGCAGGTGGAGATCTAATGTATACAGCTGACTCTTGGTCAAGTGCCAATATGTACTATGGACCAGCGTATGTTATAACTGGAGCATTATATTTTATAATGTGTTATCCATTAGCAATGATTTCAAGAAAGCTTGAACTTAGAGAGAAAAAGAAAGCATTAGTTGATATTGAAGATTCTATAACAGAACAATCCGTTGCAACAGAGGGAGGGCTATAATAATGTCAAGTGTATTTAATCAAGCAAATATGATGTTTCTTTTACAAGGAATGAAATTAACCCTAATTATAGCCATTATATCAATTGTATTGAGTATGTTTTTTGGAATAATTCTTGCCATATCAAGAAATTTCTCTAAGGGAATTATGGGGAGAATTGCAACAATATATATAGAGACATTTAGAAATACACCTAATTTACTATGGATATTATCTATTAGGTTTTTGGTTCCAATAAAACCGATGTATTCAGGAATCTTATCTTTTACTTTATTTACTTCGGCGGTTATGGCAGAAATATTTAGAGGAGGAATGAATTCTGTAAGTAGAGGTCAATATGAGGCAGCATATTCTCAAGGTTTTACGAAGTTTCAAACATTAAGATATATAATACTACCTCAAAGCTTTAGGCGCTGCATTCCAACAGTTCTATCCCAATCAATTACGGTAATAAAAGATACATCTTTTCTATGGGCTGTTGGTATAGAAGAATTTACAGGAAAAGGTATGATTCTTATGGGAAGTTTTGTTTCATCATCTCAGATATTTTTATTATTTGGAGCTATAGCTGCAACATATTTCATAATAAATTTTACAATATCGTGCTGCGTTAGAACAATTAAAACAGAGTACTAGGTATAACCTAATTAATAGATTTGCAGATGTCTAACTTTAAATCTAGATTTATGATTTCTAGTGAAGATATTAACTTAAAACTTTAGAAAATTTGTAAGTATTTTTTCTGATAAGTCAAAACCTTAAATTGAATAGAGATATAATTTTAGAGAATAATTTAAATTAGTCATTTAAATTATTCTCTTCTATTATTTGTATGCAAATAATGAAAACTATACTAAATAAATTAGTGCTTAGTATACATTTTTGTTATTAGGAATTTTATGCTAGAATTAGAAATAACTAAAATAAGAACTGATAATAAATTAAAGGTATTTTACAGATTATATTTAATTGACGATGAAGCAATAATTTTAAGGAGGATGTATATGCCTAAAATCATGATAATAGAAGATAATGAGAATATAAAAAAAGAGCTTGTAGAGTTTTTAAAAAGATATGGTTATGAAGCTTATGCACCAGCTAATTTTGAAAATATAGTAAAAGTAGCACTAAAGGATGAACCGGATTTAATTCTGTTAGATATAAATCTTCCATATTATGATGGTTATTATATCTGTAAGGAAATAAGGAAAGAAAAGAATATACCTATAATAATAGTAACCAGCAGAGATAGCGAGATGGATGAGATTATGAGTATGAACCTTGGGGCGGATGATTTTATAACAAAGCCATATAATACGCAAATACTTCTTGCAAGGATAACTGCCGTATTAAGAAGAACTCTTGGGAATAATTCAATTTCTGAGATAGTTGAACACAAAGGTTTAAAGCTAAATGTCTCTAATGGAAGCGTGATATTTGGAGATGAAAAGATTGATCTTACTAAAAATGAATTTAGGATACTACTTTGTCTTATGAAAAATAAAGAGTGCATAGTTAGTAGAGAAGATTTAATGGATTATTTATGGAATTCGGATCTTTATATTGATGATAATACTTTATCAGTAAATGTTACTAGGTTAAGAAAAAAGCTTCAAGAAATTGGATTCAAAGATGGAATAGAAACTAAGAGAGGAATTGGTTATATATTACTATGAATATAAAGGAATATTCTATTTCAAAGTTGCCATACATAATAATTAATCTAATAATATACTCTTTATTTACAGCTATAATGAGCATAGCTAAAACACCAGTTGTAATACTATTTGTAGTTTTTATTATTTGGTTTTTACCACTATCAATCTATATAATCATTGAGTTTATAACGAAAAAAAAATTCTATGATGATATTGTGGGAGTTAGTGGCAAGTTAGATAAAAAGTATTTATTACCTGAGGTAATAAAAAGTCCAAATTATTATGAAGGAAAAGTTATTTATGAAGTATTAAGCGATAGTAATAGGGATATGCATGAGCATGTTAACTTCTATAAAAATCTTCAAAAAGAATATAGAGAGTACATAGAAACCTGGGTTCATGAGGTAAAAACACCAATATCATCTGCAAGATTAATTGTAGAAAACAGCAATATTAATGAAAAGAAATCATTAGAAGATGAGCTTAAGAAAATTGAAGAATATATAAATCAGGCTCTTTATTACTCGAGAAGTACAGATGTTAAGAATGATTATATTGTTAAAGAATTTGAAATAAAGAACATAATTCAGGAGGTTATTAGAAACAACAGGCGTGATTTTATTAGCAAAAAGATTTCAGTAAGTATTGATAATATTTATGGGGCAGTGGTCACGGATCCAAAGTGGGTAAAGTTTATTATAAATCAAATTATTATTAATTCAATAAAATATAGTAAAGATAAAAATGGAGAAGTGAGAATTTATACAAGCAAAGGTAAAGAGAGTATAATATTAACTATTGAAGATAATGGTATAGGCATTTCGAAAAATGATTTAAATAGAGTCTTTGATAAAGGTTTTACAGGGGAAAATGGAAGAGTATATGGAAAGTCCACAGGGATAGGATTGTATTTATGTAAAAAACTATGTGAAAAGCTAGGACTCGGGATAACTTTAGATTCAATAGCTGGCAAAGGAACTAAAGTTAACATAATATTCCCTATTGGAGGATTTATGAGTTTTAAGTAAGACATATGAAAGAAAATAATGATTCCAAAATGTCATAATTATTTTTCAGTAGGTAAATTGCCAGAATAGTCTAATATAGGCTTAGCAGAATTTTATGTATTTCTAAATTGTATAAGACACAAAGTCTAGGAGATTGGTTCCTAGGCTATTTTTTAATATTGGAAATAAAAATGTTTTATAAATGATATTCATTATTTGCAGTTTTTAATTAAATTCAATTAATATTTCAAATTGTTATTTACATCTTACGAAAATGTAAGCTGACTGAAAGATACTTCAATATGAGAAAAATATCAAAAGATTTAAAATGTAGTCATGAGGTTAAATAAATTTGAAATGAATAGCGATTATAAAAGTTGCTATAAAAATAGGAGGAAGATTATGGAGAACATTTTAAACATTCAAAATGTAGAAAAATATTATGGAAATAAAGATAATGTCACAAAGGCACTTGATAATATAAGTTTCAGAGTAGAAAAAGGTGAATTTGTTGGTATAATGGGGCCTTCAGGTAGTGGGAAGACTACGCTTTTGAATTGTATATCTACAATAGATAAAGTGACTACCGGATCAATTATGATTGATGGAGAAGATATTACAAGGCTTAAAAGTAAGAAACTTGAAAGATTCAGAAGAGATAAATTAGGATTTATTTTTCAGGATTTTAATTTACTAGATACATTAACAGCCTATGAAAATATTGCATTAGCATTGACTATTGCAGGAAAGAAAGGTAGGGAAGTCGATGAATTAGTAAGGAATTCAGCTAAAAGCTTGGGAATACTCGAAGTATTAGATAAATATCCTTATCAAATGTCTGGAGGCCAAAAGCAGAGAGTAGCATCAGCAAGAGCAATAGTTAATAATCCAAAACTTATTTTGGCAGATGAACCTACAGGGGCTTTGGATTCTAAGTCAGCTAAATTACTTTTAAATTCTATTGAAACATTAAATAAAGAATTAGAAGCAACAATTTTGATGGTTACACATGATGCGTTTACGGCAAGTTATGCACATAGGATATTATTCATAAAGGATGGAAATATATTTAATGAATTGGTAAGAGGCGAGGATTCAAGAAAAGATTTCTTTAACAAGATAATAGATATTGTTACACTACTTGGAGGTGATTCAAAAGATGTATTCTAGAATTGCTTTTAATAACGTAAAAAAGAGCTTTAAAGATTATACTATTTATTTTTTAACTTTAACTTTTGCAGTATGCATATTCTATAGTTTTAATTCAATCGATTCTCAGTCAGTAATGGCAGATATGAATTCTGGACAAACGGAATATGTTAAGATAATGGCGCAGCTTATTTCTTATATATCCATTGGAGTTTCTGTTATATTAGGTGGTTTAATAATATATGCCACAAAATTTTTGATTAGTAAAAGAAAAAAAGAATTTGGGGTATACATGATTTTAGGAATGGGAAAAAGAAAAATGTCACGGATATTGCTTTTTGAGACTTTATATATAGGCATAATATCTTTGGCAGCAGGACTTTTACTTGGAATGTTGTTTGCACAAGTTCTTTCTATATTTACAGCTAAGCTTTTTGCGGTACAAATGACCAAATATAGTTTTTCAATTTCAATAAGTGCCATACTTAAGACTATATTATATTTTGGGTTAATGTACTTATTAGTTATGATATTTAATGTGATTATAGTTTCAAAATATAAATTAATTGATTTGTTACATGGAGATAGAAAAAATGAAAAGATCAATATTAAAAATCCATATATAGCTCTATTTATATTAATAGCTGCACTTACTATTTTAGGTTATGCTTATTATCTTGTTAATTTAGCAGGATTGAATTTTGATGATAGCAGATTTAAATTATCAATAGCATTAGGAATTGTTGGAACAGCATTTTTCTTTTATGGGATCGCATCGGTTACATTCTCTGCACTTAGGAAAAATAAGAATTTATATCTAAATGGTCTAAATGTTTTTAGTGTAAAACAAATTTCGAGCAAATTTAATACTAATTTTATCTCTATGACAATAATTTGTTTAATGTTATTTGTTACTATTGGAACTTTGTCAACTGGACTAGGTGTAAAAAATGCTTCAGAAAGCTCATTAAAAAACCAAACTCCGTTTGATGCATCAGTACATGTATTTGATAAGAATAATGGTAGCAAGATTTCGGTTTTAGATGCATTAGGACAGCTAAATTATAATGTTGATGATAATGCTGACTATGTTGTACTTAGGCAATATAAGCATAATATGAGTTCTAGAGATGTATTGGGTAAATATGCACTATCTAGCGAACAAAAGGAAATGTTAAATTTTAAAGTATTCGATACCACAGATATGATTAAAATTTCAGAATACAATAAATTAAGAAAATTGAAGGGTGAATCTAGTATAGATTTAAAAGATAACGAGATATTAGTGTGTTCTAATTATGAGCCCTTAAAAGGATTACTAGAAAGCTTTATTAAAAATGAGAATTCACTACAGATAGATAATAAGGAATTTAAAATAAAAGATAAAAAAATTGAAACTGGAGCGATATTAACATCACCTTCAAGTGATACTATGTTTACCTTGGTAGTACCAGATGATTTAGTAAATGGAATAGATAAATATGATGAGGTCTTAAATCTAAATTTTATAGGTGATAATAAGGAAAATGCCAAGAAAGAATTAACTAATATATTAAATAATTTTAAGCTTAATGAAAATGAGTATAAAAATTTAAACTTTAGTCTCTATGGTGGGACAAGAGAAATGGCATATGACGATAGTAGAGGGCTATCTGCAATAATATTATTTGTAGCAGTATATATGGGAATTGTATTTCTATTGTCAAGTGCAGCAGTACTTGCGCTTCAACAATTATCTCAATGCAATGATTCTATAGAAAGATATAGATCTTTAAGAAAGATTGGAGCAACAAAGAGCATGATTAATAGAAGTATATTTAAACAAGTTGCTGTATTTTTTATATTACCTCTAGCTCTTTCAATAATTCATTCATATGTTGGAATTACTGTAGTAAATAAATACTTAATGGTATTAGGTTCCAGCAATAAAATACAACCGATTTTAATGACAGCATTAATGATGCTTATCGTTTATGGCGGATACCTGTATGCAACATATGTAGCTTATAAAAACATAGTTGGAAATGAATATAGATAGAAATACGGCAATATGCATTGGTAGGACTAGCAAATAATAAGTATGCTATTAATATTTGAATACAATTGCTTTGGTAGACAATTATGTTAAGAGATAGTAAAATCAAATTATAATAAACTTAACATAAAAGGGGAATACCGAAGCGATGGAAGAAAAGTATTTAGGGGAAATATATAAATCATTTTTAAGTAATATACCTTGGCCGGTTTGGATTGAAGGAATTGATACGACAATAATATTTTTTAATAAGTATTATGAAGATATGTATAATATAAAACTGGAAGATGTTAAAGGCAAGACAAATAAAGAGGCTTTTCCTTTAGAAAAAGCAAAAATATATGATGAGCAAATAAATGAATGCCTAAGGAAAAAGAAGACTTATGTTGTAGAAGGTATAGTAAATGACAACTGTGTTGAGTGTTTTATATTTCCCATACTAGATAATGATGGAGAGCCTAAAGCCGTAGCTGGTATTATAATTGATATAAATGATAGAAAATTAAGAGAAGAGGAAATAGAGAAACAAAAAAATATGTTGAGAACAATAATTGATGCAGTGCCAGAATCTATTTTTTATAAAGATAAGGAAAGCAGATTTCTTGGATTTAATAAGAAGTTTGAAGATTTTTATAAAAAGAGAGGTGTAAAAGAAATAATAGGCAAAACTGATTTGGAGATATACGGTAACTACAATGAAGCGAAAAAATTCATTGATCAGGATAATAAAATTATGGTAACAAAAAAGGCTACTTATTTTGAGCATAGGATACAAAACGAGAATGGCAGAGAAATAATTGAAGAGAATGTAAAAATACCTGTTGTAGATAAAGATGGACAAGTATGGGGATTGGTAGGATTATCTAGAGATATAACGGAAAGAAAGATCTTAGAAGAAAGATTACGATATTTAAGTGAAATAGATATTCTTACAGGCTTATATAATAGATATAGTTTTGAAGAAAAGATTAAAGAATTAAACCATGAGCAATATTTACCATTGGGAATAATAATGGGAGATGTAAACGGGCTTAAAATAGTAAATGATACTTTAGGACATCTAGAAGGAGATAATTTACTTAGAAGTATAGCTGGAGTTCTTAAGGAGATATGTCATCCTAATGGATATGTATTTAGGTGGGGCGGAGATGAATTCATAATTCTAATACCTAATTGTAATGAGTTAAAATGCGAAAAAGTTATTAGAAAAATTACAAAAGAATGCGAGCAGGCAGATTATAAATTTATGCAGCTAAGTATTGCATTAGGTGAGGGAATAAAATATTCATTACAGGAAGATATATACGATTGCATAAACAAGGTAGAAGAAAAAGTATATCGTCAAAAATTATTAGAAAAGAAAAGTATTAGAAGTTCAATTATGGATTCACTGAAAAAAAGCCTAGAAGAGAAAAATATGGAAACAAATGAACATACTGAAAGAGTAACAAAATATGCTTTAGAAATAGGAAAAAAATTGAGGTTAAAAATTTCAGAGCTAGACGAGTTAGCACTAGTTGCAAGTTTACATGATATAGGTAAAATAGGTGTTAATGAAGATATATTATTAAAGCCAGGGAAGTTGACAAAAGAAGAATTTGAAATAATGAAGACTCATACAGAAAAAGGATACAGAATTATAAATGCATCTAGTGAGCTTGGAAATGTTGCTAAATGTGTACTAACACATCATGAGAAATGGGATGGAAATGGATATCCTTTGGGCTTAGCTGGAGAAGAAATTCCTTTAATGGCGAGAATAATTAATGTGGCTGATTCTTATGATGTTATGACTAATGATAGAGTGTATAAAAAGGCTATATGTAAAGAAGATGCTATAAAGGAGTTAAAAAGATGTTCGGGAATTCAATTTGATCCCCAAATAGTAAAATGCTTTACTGATTATTTAAGAAATAAGAGTCTACATTAAGCATAATTATTTATGATTAGATAATATTAATTTTGCCGCAAATAATAAATTAGGTTTAATGATTAAAAAGCTTTTAGAATATAAGAATAAAATATGATTTAGAGGATATTTAGAGAAAAATATATCTTCTAAGTCATATTTTTTTATTCTTCGCGAATCAAAATTTTATAAAGAATGTAAGTGCCACGGAAGCTAAAAATAATGATATTTTAAAATTTATTAATCAGAGATAAGATTTAAATTTCAGGTTATTGGGAAATAATTACTAATATGTTTGTTTAAGTATAGAATGCTTGTCACTAAGATAATTGTGTTAAATATTCAGATGCTAATATACATTGCAAAAATAGTTCTTCATCATAACTCTGAAAATATTGCAAGAATTTTAGCCGTAATTGTGAATTGCAACACATATAGTTTTATACCAGTATTTGAAATAGTGTATTAAGTGCTACTAAGGTTATATTAAATTTGGGAGGGAACAATATGGATAATGGAGCAAAAAATGAAGATATAGATACCTTATTTATTAAATCAGGAAAACATTTCATAACAGAGAGAGTTATAGGAAAACCTGTTATTTTAGAAGAAGTAATTCTAATACCTGTTATAAGATTTATGGTTAGTTACGGAATAAGCGGAGAAAAATGTGATGGTTCTAAAGGAATGAAAGGAGTAGACATTGGCGAATGTATTGGTGTAAGTGTATCTTTAGACGCAATTTTAATAATTAGAGATGGTAAAACTACTATAATGCAAATAAGAAGAATAAATAATCTAGATGATATACTTAGCTGTATTCCTGACAGAGTTGGGAAATTTAATATTAATAAAGAAAATATTAAGGAAGAGATAAATTTTAGTTTATAAATAGGCATCTTATGGAACTAATTGATGAAATGCTATAAAGTATTATTATATAAAAACTTGTTTAATTTAAGTGTTAGGAGGAAATAGAATGTATAATAAAATAATTGAATCAACCAAGTATATTAGAAGTAAGATAAACAGAGCACCTAAAATTGCGATAATATCAGGATCAGGCCTAGGTGATTTAGTTAATGAGGTTAGAGATGTAGAAAGTATATCGTATAAAGATATTCCTAATTTCCCTATATCAACAGTTAAGGGCCATGAAGGTAAGCTTGTATTTGGTAAAATAAATGATATAGAAGTTCTGCTAATGCAAGGTAGATTTCATTATTATGAAGGTTATACAATGAAAGAAGTTACATATCCAATATATGTAATGAAGAAATTGGGGATTGAGAAAATTATAGTGACCAATGCTTGTGGTGGGATAAATAAAAGCTTTGAGCCAGGAACTCTAATGCTCATTAATGATTTTATAAACTTATTTGGAGATAATCCTTTGATTGGAATAAATGATGATAGACTTGGGCCAAGATTTCCAGATATGTCAGAGCCATACAAGTTAGAGCTTATAGAAAAAGCAAAAGAAGTTGGAGATAAGTTAGGAATAAAATATGCAGAAGGTGTTTATGCAGGATTTATGGGGCCTTATTATGAAACAGCAGCAGAAATAGTAATGATCGGTAGGCATGGAGCTGATGCGGTAGGTATGTCAACTGTACCGGAGACTATAGTGGCGAATTATTTAGGGATGGATGTGCTTGGAATAGCATGTATTACTAACATGGCTACAGGAATACAGAAAGTAAAACATTCTCATGATAGAGTTGTTGAAACAGCTAGGAAGGTTTCGAGTAATTTATGCAGATGGGTATCAGAAATTATAAAAGAAATTTAATTATAAATTATGATACTAGCACATTTTGATTAACTGATTCATTTTATGTTTTTCATTATAAAGAATAAAACAGTCCAATTTATGTATGTTATGCAAATTGGACTGTTATTCGTGTTAGAAATTATATATTCCACTAATAACTCTACATTTAAAAATCTAGTAATCCAAGCACTTGATTAAAGATGTAATATAGAACTTAATTGAAAACTGAATATTATAAGCAATAAAAGAATACAATTAAAAAAATTATAGCTAATTATGTATAAAAAACAAAAACATTATGGTTATATTTAATATATTTAAGGTATAATGGAAGAATAATAATGAAAATAGGAGAATGCTTATGTTAATTAAAGAGAAGGGGTTATCGCGTTTATCGAAGAATAAATATTCCTTTAAGTATGAAAATATTAAAATATGCTTAATATATGCATTAATAGGATTGATATGGATTTTTGTATCGGATGCTATTATTGATTTAATTACAAATGGACAAGATAGTGTGTTAAAAATTAGCATATATAAAGGTGTTCTGTTTATAATAGTTACTACAAGTATTCTTTATGTATTGATAAACAAGTTTCTAAAAAAAATATGTAATACAGAGCAACAACTTAGAAATAGTTATAAAGATCTGGGGATATATGTTAAACAATTGAGTGATTATGATGATGAATTGAAGATTCAGTATGAGCAGATACGAAAAGACGAGATACAGATAAAGGAAATTGAAGAGAAAAGTAGAGCAATTATTAAAGCTATCCCAGATATTTTATTTACTTTTGACTCTAATGGTGTTTTTATAGATACTGAAGCTAAGGATGAGAATATATTGATGTTACCTAAAGAAGAGTTTATTGGTAAGACAATATCAGAAGTGATGCCGAAAGAGATTGCTGAATTAGCTTATGAGAATTTGAGATTAGTTCTAGAAACGGGTAAGTTACATACTTTTGAGTATAAACTATTAGGTAGTTATTGTGAGATTAGGATGGTTAAGTGTGGAGCAGATCATGTTTTAGCTGCATTAAGAGATATGACTGTTAAAAAAGAACTAGAAGAGAGATTAGAATACTTATGCTACAATGATCAATTAACAGGGCTATATAATAGAAGATATTATGAGGAGGAGCTAAAAAGTTTAGACGTTAAAGAGAATTATCCTCTAACTATTGTTCTTGGGGATGTGAATGGGTTAAAGTTGATCAATGATTCGTTTGGACATGTTGTGGGGGATGAACTGATTAAAAAATCGGCACAGATAATAAAAAATGGATGTAGATCTCAGGATGTTGTTATTAGACTTGGTGGAGATGAGTTTGTTATTTTATTACCCAAAACAGATACTTATGAGGCAGAGAAGATCGTTGAAAATATTAATAATCTGGCTAAAAAAGAAAAAATACAAGGTTTGGATATATCTATTTCATTCGGTTATGAAACTAAATGTCATGAAGATGAAATGATTCAAGAAATATTCATAAAAGCAGAGGATTATATGTATAAGAGAAAGCTTTTTGAAAGTTCAAATATGAGAGGAAAAACTATTGATACAATAATAAATACTCTTAATGAGAAGAATAAAAGGGAAGAACAACATTCTGTGAGAGTTGCTGAGCTGTGTGAACTTATGGGAAAGAATATTGGTCTGCCTAAAAGGAAAATCCAAGAATTAAAAAATGCTGGATTGCTACATGATATAGGCAAAATAGCAATAGAGGAAAATATTCTTAATAAGCCAGGGAGACTTACAGAGGATGAGTATAATGAAATCAAACGTCATCCAGAAATAGGGTATAGGATATTAAGTACAGTAAATGAAATGTCAGAAATTGCAAAGTATGTACTTTCTCATCATGAAATGTGGAATGGAGAAGGATATCCAAAAGGCATTAAGGATATAGATATACCTTTTGAATCTAGAATTATATCTATAGTAGATGCATATGATGCTATGACTAGTGAGCGTCCTTATAGAAAAGCATTATCAGAAGAATTTGCTATAGAGGAATTAAAAAGAAATTCGGGAATTCAATTTGATCCTGAATTAGTAAATTTATTTATTGAAAAAGTATTGAACAAATAAGAATTATAATTTATGAGATTACATGTAAATTGAGCGCAATAAACTCATTATTTTAAATAATTAAGATAACAATGATTAAAGTGCAATATATGGAATAGTTAATCAATGGCTGTCGATAAAATCGACAGCCATTGATTTTTAATAATATTGTCACTGATATATTTAAATTTATAAAATTATTTTTTTATTCCAGTGTATATAAAAATAGCATCTCTTAAAAAAGCGGCCAGACCAGGTTGGTCCTTATCATAATAGGCAGTAAATCGTTCATCATCAACATACATTTGGGCAAGCCCTGCATGGGTTTCCTTTGAGTACTCGCTCCAAGAATAAGTTAACCATTGGCGGTGTAAATCAGCAGCTTTTTGTGCAAGTTCGCTTGAAGGATCGTTAGTTTTAAAAGCATTTTTTAATGTATCCATAAGTTTAATACCTAACTTTTCGAATTCCTCATATTGTTCTTTACTCATATTTTGGAATTTTTTATTTGATTTATTTACAATATCATTACCATATTTAGATCGTATTTCATTACCATATTTCTTTTCATTTTCATCTATCATCTTTTGTTTAAAGCCTTCAAATTTTTCTTTATCGCTCATTATAATTCTCCCTTCTGATGAAGCTAGTGTTTTATTAACATTAGCTATTAATATATCTAATTGTTTGCGTTTTGCAAGAAGCTTTTCGCGATGCTCTTTGAGTGCATTGATATTACTGAAATCTGGTGATAACAACATGCTTTTTATACTTTCAAGATCTACTCCTAATTCCTTGTAAAATAATATTTGCTGTAACCTATCTATCTCTTTTTGGCTATAAATCCGATATCCAGATGAATTGATTCTTGCCGGCTTAAGAATTCCTATCTCATCGTAGTATCTAAGTGTTCTTGCGCTGATACCAGCCAGTTTACTTAGTTTTTGCACTGTATACTCCATGTGATTGCCTCCTTACAAGATTAATTTACACCTTTACGTAGCGTCAATGTCAATAGTATTTTTTGTAATTGTTTTAATAAAAAATAATATTGTATAAAATAATTTTCGGAATTTAGTGAAAATTACAAAAAATAAGTGCAAAAATGGGTAAATTATGTTAATATTTTAATAAGAATTACTAGTTGATTACAAATATCAATAAAGGGGGATAATAGTATGAGATGGTTTAATAATTTGAAAATAAAATATAAATTACAGATCAGTTTCTTTATAATATCTATATTTATTGCCGTAGTTGGAGTTACAGGAATACTTAGTGTAAGTAAAGTAAATTCTAATTCCAATGCGTTATATGAAAAAGATTTCCAAGTGCTAAAAAATTTACAAGATTTTAACTCGAATACACTACATTCTAGATTAGAAATTTTGAATTTACTAAACAGTAAAGATTCTAGTAAAGTTAGTCAAACAATAAGTAATATAGATGGTTACAGAAATGAAAATAATGAAATTCTTAAAATATATGAACAATCAGATATGAATGAAGACGAAAATAAGATATACAAAGAAATAAAAAGTGATTTAACAGATTATAGGAATTCATCTGATAAAATAATAAGTCTAGCAAGTGATGGAAAGTACGACGAAGCTATGAGTTTTAGCAAAGAAAGTGCAAGCATAAGAGAGAAGTTAACTAATAATATTGACAAATTAGTTAAAATTACTGAACAAAAAGCATCAGATAAAAGTTCTTCCAATAACAATGTGAATAATAAATCTTTTTATATAATGGTAACAATAATTATTTTAGGTTTTATTACTGCAGTTCTATTAGGAGTTATAATTGCTACAATCATATCAAATAATTTAAAAAAAGTATTATTATATGCACAGCACTTAGAAGAAGGTGATTTAACTCAGAAAATAGAGATAAGCTCTAAGGATGAGATTGGCAGTATGGCAAGAGCCTTAAATAAAGCTAATGAAAACATAAGAAGGTTAATAGGGGTAATAATAGATGGATCTAATGATATAAGTTCATCAGGAGAAGAACTATCGGCTACAACACATGAGGTTTCTTCTAAGATGAATGATATAAATGAATCAATTGAACAAATATCTAAAGGAGCCCAAGATTTGAGCGCTATAACTGAAGAAGTAAGTGCATCAGCAGAAGAAATTGGAGCGACAACAAATGAACTTGCTAATAGAGCAAATGATGCAGCTGTTTCAGTAGGTAAAATAAAGAATCGCTCTCTTGAAATAAAGAAAAAAGCTTCAGAAAATATAGAACAAGGAAACATTATTTATGAGGAAAAGAGAGCAAATATTATAAAAGCTATCGAAGACGGTAAAGTAGTAAATGAGGTGAAATTGATGGCCAATGCTATAGGTGATATAGCATCACAAACTAATTTACTTGCACTTAATGCAGCAATTGAAGCAGCAAGAGCTGGTGAGAACGGAAAAGGGTTTGCTGTGGTTGCAGATGAGGTAAGAAAGCTTGCAGAACAATCATCAGAGGCAGTTTCAAGTATACAGGGTATGGTTTTACAGGTGCAGGCTGCATTCGAAAATTTATCTCAAAGTGGAGAAGATATACTTAACTATATAGCTCAAAATGTAAAACCAAGCTATGAGTTACTTATGAATACCGGCATTCAATATGAAAAAGATGCTGAATTTGTTAATGAAATGACTGAAGAATTTGCAAATTCATCTAATCAGATAAATGAAGTTATAGAACAAATAAACCAAGCTATGCAAACTGTATCAGCGACAGCAGAAGAGTCAGGTGCGGGTTCTGAAGAAGTATTAAATAGTATTAGTGAAATAACATTAGCTGTTAGTGATATTGCCAAATCTTCGCAAAGTCAAGCAGAACTATCTCAAAAACTCAATGAAATTGTGCTAAAATTTAAGATATAATCAGATTTTAATTTTAATGTATAATTTAGAATATATGTTGTATTGCATCAAAATGATAGTTTGAAGCTATTATGTGAGAAATAAATTTTACAACATATATTCTTTCTTTATTAAATTAATGCATAAGTTTAAAATAAAGTTACAAGAAGAATTTGACAATAAATATTCTTTGCATTAAAATATTTTCTAGAAAAAATAACAGGAGGTAATATCATGATAAAAGAAAATGGTAACATATCAATTGACACAGAAAACATATTTCCTATTATTAAAAAATGGCTATACTCTGATAAGGATATATTCATCAGAGAAGTTATAAGTAATGCATGCGATGCAATTAGTAAATTTCAAAGATTAGTTTCTCTAGGAGAGGCAACAGTAAACGGAGACGAGCAATACAAAGTTGTTGTATCAATAAATAAGGAAAAGAAGACTCTTAAATTCATGGACAATGGTATTGGTATGACAGAGGAAGAGGTTAAGAAATATATAAATCAAGTTGCTTTTTCTGGCGCGACAGATTTTATGGAAAAATATAAAGATAAAATGGATGAAGGTAAGGATATAATTGGTCACTTTGGGCTTGGATTTTATTCAACTTTCATGGTATCTACTAAGGTGGAAATAGATACACTATCATTTAGAGAAGGCGCTGAAGCCGTTAAGTGGGAATGTACAGGTGGAACAGAATATGAAATTGGATCTTCTAGCGAGAGAACAACAAGGGGTACAACGGTAACTCTATATATAGATGATGAAAGCTCAGAATTTTTGGAAGAATATAAGGTAAGAGAAATAATCAAGAAATACTGTTCTTTCTTACCTACAGAAATATATTTAGAAGATGAAAATAAGCCAAAAGAAGAACCTAAATATGAAACAAAGAAGAAAGAAGATGGAACTGAATATCAAGAGTTAGTTGAACCAGAAGCACCAAAGCCATTGAACGATACAAATCCATTATGGGTTAAAGCACCTAAGGATTGTACTGACGAGGAATATAAGGATTTCTATAGAAAAGTATTTATGGATTTCAATGAACCATTGTTCTGGATTCATTTAAATGTAGATTATCCATTTAATTTAAAAGGAATATTATATTTCCCTAAATTAACTCATGAATTTGAAGCAACAGAAGGTCAAGTTAAGTTATATAATAACCAAGTCTTTGTTGCGGATAATATTAAAGAAGTAATACCTGAATTCTTATTACTTTTAAAAGGTACTATTGATTGTCCAGATCTACCTTTAAATGTATCAAGAAGTTTCCTTCAAAATGATAAGGAAGTTTCAAAAATATCTAATCATATAGTTAAAAAGGTAGCAGATAAATTAGTTGACTTGTTTAAAAATAGCAGAGAAGAATTTAATAAATTCTGGCCAGATATACAAATATTTATTAAATACGGCTGCTTAAGAGATCCAAAATTCTATGATAAGATAAAGGAAATAATAATCTTTAAGAATTTAAAGGGTGAATTCGTAACATTAAAGGATTATCTTGAAGCCAATAAAGAAAAGCATGAAAACAAAGTATTTTATGCTAATGATGAAAAACAACAATCTCAATATATAAAGATGTTTAAAGAGAATGATTTAGATGCTGTTATATTAGATTGTTCACTAGATGACCACTTTATTTCGTTCTTGGAAATGCATGAATCAGGAATTAAATTCAATAGAATTGATTCTGATATTTCAGATACATTAGGAAGTAAAGAAGATGAAAATGATGAGACTATAAAAGCTTTAAATAAGGAAATAGAGGAGCTATTTAAAACTGCACTAGGAGACAAAATTAAGAATTTGTCTATTGAAGGATTGAAGAATGAAGAAACTCCAGCACTTATTTTAGTTTCAGAAGAGTCAAGAAGAATGGCTCAAATGAGTAAGATGTATGCAAAATCAGGAATGAGCTTCCCAGGTATGTTTGATGAAGAAAAAACTCTAGTTATAAACAATAAGAGTGCAATAATTAAGAAGCTTCTAGAAGTTTCTAAGAATGAAAGCAAAAAGGAAGATGTTAAATTTATCTGTGAGCATATTTTAGATTTAGCTAAAATTGCAAATAAGGAATTAGATGCAGCTGAAATGGATGAATTTATAAAGAGAAATAATATGCTTTTAAATAAAGTAGTTGCTCTTTAATATATCGTTAATAAAGTTCCAAGTTTAAGTACTTGGAACTTTATTTTTCGTTGGGAAATTATAATGAAGTTAAATCTACTTATAACTTTAAAAAGCATTAGAAATGCACAGTTTACTAAGCAGATTCTTATTTGGGTTTTAGTATAATTTTAACAATAAAGGCTAAATTTGAAATGGAATTTTAAGTATGATAAAATATTCTAATGTAGTTTTCACATACATTTGCTTAAATGAAGGGGTATTTATATATGAAAAATGAAATTTTTAGACCTAAATTGCTATATAGAAAGCGTATTAATAAGCTATTGCTAGAAGTTTTTCGAGTACCTGTATATTTTATATCAGCATCTATGGGTTACGGAAAATCCATTGCAGTTAGAAATTTTATAGAGAAGAATAAACGAGTGCAAACAATTTGGCTTGATATAACAAATGATGAGATTGATGATATGTGGGTATGGAAAAAATTTTGTGATTTGATTAAAAATATCAATTTCAAATTAGGTGAAATGTTATATGCATACGGGGTTCCTAATAATAATAAAGATGTTTATAAGATAGTAGATATGATTAGAAATGAGATAAGGCAAGAAACCATAATAATTATTGATGATTGGGATGATGAAAGAATAGTTTATATTAATCATTTAATAAAAGCTATAATATTGGAAGATATAAGTAATTTGCACATAGTTATAATAAGTAGAAAAAAGCCGGCAAATGAGTATGTTGAATTTGAACTAAAGCAAAAATGTATGATAATGCGTCAGGAGGATATTGCATTTACCTTTGACGAAACGATAGAGTTCTTTAAGATTAATGGAATTATATTGACGGAAGCAGAAAAAAAAGAACTATACGAATATACTGGTGGATGGACTTCAGCTATGTATCTTGCATTAATTCAATATTACAGTCAAAATACATTTGATAATATACCAAAAGCAACAGAGTTAATTAAAGTAGCTGTATATGATAAATTTGATGAAGTTACTAAGCAGATTTTATTAAAACTCTCATTGGTTGAGAATTTTACGATTGAGCAAGCTGTGTATATTACAGAAGATGAAAGATCTAAGGAGATAATTAGAAGAGTATGTTCTAATAATTGCTTTATAAGATATGACAAAAAGGAAAAATTATATAGACTACATTCAATTCTTAAAAATGCATTAGAAGAAGAATTAGCATTATCCAATGTAGATTTAAAAAGAATAAATTGTATCTGTGGTGATTGGTATGCTAAAAATTTTAATGATATATATGCAATGGAATACTACTATAAAGCAAAAAATTACGCGCGTATATTAGATTTAATAGAGAGAAATTATACAATAGATCTTACCAATTTATATAAAGGAATTATAAAACCAGTGTTTAATGAGCTTATTATCAGTGAGAAGATAAAAAGACCCATAGCTTATCTAACGTACTTATTTTTTTATATTCTTTATGGAAATCCAATAGCAGGTGCCAAGTTATTATATGAGGCTAAAGCTGTATATAAAGAAGATAAAAATCTTAAAGATAAAAATCAGATATTAGGTGAAATTGCATTTTTAGAAAGCATATTAGTATTTTATAATGTTAGGAGAATGATAGAGTGCCATAAAAAAGCTTATGAGCTTTTTAATGGAGGAGTATCAAGAATAGCAAATAATAAAATGCCAGCAACTTTTGGATCACCTCATTTTTTATATTTATTTCACAGGAAAACAGGTAATTTGAAAGAGTTAGTGGAATTTTTTCAACAAGGAATAAATTATTTTATTCATATATCAAATGGTGGAGCAACAGGTGCAAATTACCTTATGATGGCCGAATATTTTTATGAAACAGGTGACTCTGAAAATGGAGAATTATTTGCTTATAAGGCATTTCATAAGGCTAAAACCAAAAAACAGACGAGCATAATAATTTGTTCATTATTTCTCTTAACAAGGATTTGTGTGAATAAAGATTATAAAAATGAGATTAAAAATAATTTCTATAATCTGATTAAAGAGTATGAAAATCTTAATATTCCAATCTTTCTTAACGGATCACAGATAGCTATAGGATATATTGATGGAATCACTGGTAATTTAGAAAATTTAAATAAGTGGATTATAAATATAGAAAACCATGAATCAAAAGACATTATGCCTGTTATAGGAATGAATCATGTTATCACAGCTTTAGCGATGATACTTAAGGAGAGTTACATAGAGTTAGAAATTCAGGTGGAAATTATGCTGGAAGTTTATACAGGCAAAAAAAGTATATTTGGAATAATATACGCATACATATTTGATTCAATTGCAAAGTACAAGCTGTATGGAAGTGAAATTGCAAAAAAGTCATTGTTAAAAGCTATTGAACTAGCAGAAAAAGACCACATTGTAATGTGTTTTGTTGAATTAGCCCCACACATATTACCATTACTCGAATCTATTAGAAACGAAAGTGCGTATGTAAAATGTTTAATCACAAAGTGCAAAGAATATAATCAGATATATATAAAAAGATATTGCAATTTAGAAAAAATAGAGTTGACTCCAAGGGAAATTGAGATAATGAAATTAGTACATCATGGATATAAGCAAGCGGAGATTTCAGATAAACTAAATATTGCTTTAGTCACTGTAAAAAAACATATTGCATCCGTCTATTGCAAGTTAAATGTAAGAAATAAAACGATAGCAATTAATCAATTAAAAGAAAAAGGGATAATATAAAATGATACAAATTAAATCAAAATTATACTTTAGTATAATACACAAACTATTTGCATGTATGTATAATTTTCTAATGAGAGATTAATGCTGCTTTAAAACTAAATAGAGATGTAAAAGCCAGCAAGTTTAAATATTTAATTTATTAATGTGTTGGCTATTTTTATTATAGAGTACTAATTGAAGGATGGGGGAAAAGAGAGATGAACACAGATTTTGGTAAGATAGCAAGGGAGCTTTTTGATTTGGTTGGATCAGAAGAAAATATTTTGTTTGTAGAAAATTGTATGACTAGATTAAGATTGAGATTGAAGGACACTAAAAAAGTGGATGTTGGAATTTTGAAAAAGATAGAAAGTGTACGTGGAGTTGTAGAGACAAGGGAACAATTTCAAATTATTATTGATAATACTGTTGCAAAGATATTAATTAGTGAGTTTATTAATATATATAGGACAAGAAAATAATATTTTGAAAATAGCTTGAAGATACAATAATTTATATAAAAATTCTATGATGTAATTAGAAAGAAGGATGAAAAGTTCACAATTAAAATATTTAAATAATTTTATGATTAAGAATTCTTGAAAAATAGTTTTTATATTTATAATTTCATATAAACAGAAATATAAATAAAAAGAGGGCCAGCAAATCTTTTATACTTTAGTATATTATGATATAATAGCTAAGGATATATTTAAAATGGAGGATTTTGTAATGAAACATATAAAAACTATAAACAAAACAAACATTAAAAATAGTTTATGTAAGCCAGGATGCAAAGAATGTGCAAATTCATGTCAATCAGCTTGTAAGACATCTTGCACAGTTGCAAACTTAGAATGTGAAAACTAATAATCTTCAAGCAGTAACTATATAGTTACTGCTTACTTTATATGTTTAGGAGGAAAAAGAATTGTCTTTAATACATAAATTTAAACAAGGCGAAAATTATTTTGTTTTAGATGTGAATACAGGAGCTGTTCATGTTGTAGATGAACTAGTTTATGATATATTAGATGATAGCCAATTAAGAAATAAGAAAGAAATATTACAGGAACTTAAAGGAAAATATGATGAAGAAGAAATTTCAGAGGCTTATGATGAAATTCAAGAGTTAGCTGAAGAAGGGATTTTATATTCAGAAGATCAATATGAAGAAATAGCTCATAGCTCTATGGATGATAGAGATTACATAAAGGCGATTTGTTTGAATGTAATTCATGGATGTAATCTTAGATGTAAGTATTGTTTTGCTGACGAGGGTGAATATCATGGACATGGTGGAGTCATGAGTGCAGACACAGCAAAAAAAGCAATTGATTATGTGATTAAGAGAAGTGGACCAAGAAAAAATATAGAGATAGATTTATTTGGTGGAGAGCCAACTTTAATTATGGACACAATAAAAGAAATAATTAAGTATGCTAGGGATAACGAAGAAAAATGGGGAAAGAGAGTAAGATTTACAATGACCACTAATGCTACTCTATTAACTCCAGATATGATGGATTATATGGATAAAGAAATGGGGAATATAATTCTTTCTTTAGATGGCAGAAAAGAAGTTAATGATAATGTTAGAATTAAGCCAGATAAAAGCGGCTCTTTTGATGATATAGTTCCAAATATTAAGGAAATGATTAAGAGAAGAACTAAAGGAAAAACTTATTATGTAAGAGGAACTTTCACAAGAGAAAATACAGATTTTTATGAAGATGTAATGGCAATGGTTAATGAAGGATTTAGAGAGCTATCTATAGAACCAGTTGTTTTAGAAAATGGACATCCACTTTCATTAAGAGAAGAAGATATAGATACAATCTTTGAAAACTATGACAAGCTATATGAAGAAATGGCAAGAAGAAAACGAGAAGGAAATGATGAATTTAAATTCTATCATTTTAATATAGACCTTCAAGGTGGACCATGTGTTTACAAGAGAATCTCTGGATGCGGTGCAGGATTTGAATATGTAGCTATAACTCCTCAAGGAGAAGTGTATCCATGCCATCAATTTGTTGGAAAAGAAGAGTTTAAGTTAGGAAGTATACACGAAGATACTTATAATGGAGAATTAGCTCAAAAATTTAAGAAAGCACATATATACAATAAGCCTAAATGTAGGGAATGCTGGGCGAAATTCTACTGTAGTGGTGGATGCCAAGCTAACAATTTTAATTTTAATGGGGACATGAACATTCCTTATGAAATTGGATGCAAGATGCAAAAGAAGAGAATTGAATGTGCAATTGCGCTAAAAGCTGAAGAAAATTAATATTTATATAATAACATACTAAAAAGAAGGGGAACTCCATTGCCTTTGCTACTGAGAGAATCTTATTTTGGACATACTGATAAAAGCTTTAACAATCTGTACTTGTTTCTTAAATTAATTAAAATAAGTATAGATGAAATAGCTTCCACTTAGTAATTTCCATAGATGATTTTTTTATCGAGCACTTCGCAAGAGGGGTCTCTTTTTATATAATAAAATTGATATAATAACATTTTAAATGTACATCTTGGAATTAAATATAATATATATTGCAATTGAAGCTCACAGCATTTCAGCTCTAACTGAGAAATTTTTATAAATAAGATTTTTAATGTAAATTTACTATTGCAATGTATAAGAATGTAAGGAGAATAGATACTTGGAAGAATACATTTTGGAAAATGATTTGAGATTAATTTATAAACATACAGATTCAGAACTATCATCAATTTGTATTTCTCTAAATGCAGGAGCTGGAGTTGAGAATAAAAAGTTTGGATTAGCTCATGCAACTGAGCATATGGTTTATAAAGGAACAAAAAATAGAACTGAGAGAGAAATAAATGAAGAGCTAAGTAGCATTTTTGGATTTAATAATGCTATGACAAACTATCCATATGTAATCTATTATGGAACTCTGCTCGGAGAAGATTTACAAAAAGGTGTGGAAATTTTAAGTGATATAATAATTAACCCGGAATTTGGAGAAAATGGATTCAAAGAAGAAATGGATGTCATAAAAGAAGAATTAAAAGAATGGGATGAGGATGTAGATCAGTATTGCGAGGATAATTTATTTTTTAACTGCTTCAATAATAGAAGAATAAAGTATCCTATAATAGGAACATTTGATGATCTTGAGAATATAACTTTAGATAATATTAAAGAATTTTATGATAAATATTATTTTCCGGGAAATACTTCAATTGTTATAATTTCATCAGTAAAGTTTGATATAGTTAAGGAAATTATATATAAGCATTTTTTCGCATGGAAGAAAAAGAATATTATTCAAGAAGGTATTAGTGGACCTGGTAATAAAAAATTAATAGAATATGAAAATCCTAAAAAGGGAACTTATAACAATGTAAGAGATGAAATAAGGGCATGTAAAGTTGAAATGATATTTCCAATTGATGATTTGAGTGAAAAAGAAATTAAGGCACTTAGAATTTTCAATCAATATTTTGGAGATGGGGTTAATTCAATTCTCTATGATGTTTTAAGAACTCAAAATGGCTTGGTATATGATGTGCTTACTAAAATTTCAAATGAGAATTATATAAAACTATATAAAATAACATTTAGCACATCAGAAGAAAATGTAAATAAAGCCATATCTTTAATAGAAGGATGTATAGCAAAGTTAGATTCATTAGAAAAGAAACTTGATAATGATCAGATAGAACGTTTAATTAAGAGCTTTAAATTAAAGAGATTATTTAGAGAAGAGCAGAGTATAATACTGGCCAAAGAGCTGGCTACATATGACTGCATGTTTGGAGATTATAAAATTTATATTAATGAGATTAAAGAAATGGAGCTACTAACAAAAGAAATGATTTTTCAAGTAGGTAAGAAAGTATTGAAGAATTTTACAACACAGATAATTGAGAGAGCATAAAAGGAGGCAGAATTATGTACAGTTTTAAAAATGATTATAGTGAAGGCGCACACTCAAGAATATTAAATGCATTAGTTGAAACAAATCTTGAACAAACCGATGGTTATGGTACTGATCAGTACACAGAAAGATCAGTTAATCTGCTGAAGAAGAAAATTGATAGGGAAGATGTAGATATACACTTACTAGTTGGTGGCACACAGGTTAATCTTACAGCTATATCAGCTTTTTTAAGACCTCATCAGGCAGCAATAGGGGCAGATACAAGTCATATAAATTGTCATGAAACTGGAGCAATTGAAGCAACTGGTCATAAAGTAATTACAATGAGAACTAACGATGGAAAACTTACCCCAAATTTAGTTCAAAATGTTGTTGATTCTCATAGTGATGAGCATATGGTTCAACCTAAATTAGTATATATATCAAATTCTACAGAACTTGGAACTCTATATACTAAAGCAGAGTTGATTGATTTACATGATTGCTGTAAGAGGAATAAACTGCTATTGTATTTGGATGGTGCTAGACTTGGATCTGCACTTGTAGCGGAAGAAAGTGATTTGACTTTAGCTGATATAGCAAAATTAGTTGATGCATTTTACATTGGAGGAACTAAAAATGGAGCGCTTTTTGGAGAAGCACTTGTAATATGCAATGATGAATTAAAAGAAGATTTTAGATATTTTATTAAGCAAAAAGGTGGATTATTAGCAAAAGGAAGGTTGCTTGGAATTCAATTTGAAGAATTATTCAAAGATGATTTGTATTTTGAACTTGCAAAACATGCAAATAAAATGGCACTTATGTTAAAAGGTGCAATAGTAGATGAAGGATATAAGTTTTTGACTGAATCTTTTACAAATCAACAGTTCCCTATATTCCCTAATAATTTAATTGAAAAGTTAAGTGAGAAATATTCTTTTAATATTGAAAGAGTAATTGATTCTAATTATACTGCAATTAGATTAGTGACATCATGGGCAACTAAAGAAGAAATTGTATTAGAATTTATCGAAGATCTACATCTATAAAAAAGGCATGAAGTATTAACTAGAATCTTTTAAGAACAATTAAGTATTTTTCAAAAGATTAAGGAAAAAGGCACAAGTGTAATATAGAATATTTCATTTATGAAATAGAAAGTATGTTTTAAGCTTCATATCGTTTGATCGCCGATATGAAGCTTTTATCCATGGTTAGCTATATTTGAAATTAGATTGGAGCGGTATTTTTGAAGTTACCATTATTAGAAGGATTACTTAAATACAATGATGAAGAAAATCTACTTCTTTCCATGCCAGGAAACAAGGGGGGGATTGGATTTACTAGAGATGAAATTGGGCTGGAGTTTGTTAATAGAATGGGATTTTTAGATATAACAGAGGTCGACCCATTAGATAATTTACATTATCCAGAAGGGATAATAAAGGAAGCCCAAGAGCTATTAGCTAAAACGTATAAGGCTAAGAAAGCCTATTTTTTAGTAAATGGAAGCTCATCAGGAAACTTAGCAGCCATGTTTTCAGCATTTGATGAGGGGGATGAAGTTTTAGTTGAAAGAAACTGCCATAAGTCAATTTATAATGGATTGATTATGAGAAAGTTAAAAGTTAAATACATAGAACCTATTATTGATGATGAATTAGGACTATTTTTACCACCTAATAAAGAGAATATATATAAAGCGTTAGAGAATAGCTCAAAACCAAAGGGAATTATAATAACATATCCAAATTATTTTGGAATTACATATGATATAGAAGAGATTATATGTAATTTGAAGGAAATAGGATTAAAAGTTATAATCGACTGTGCTCATGGAGCTCATTTTGGAATAAATAAAAGATTGCCAAAGTCTCTTGCGAGTTTAGGAGATTATGTGGTTTTAAGTGCACATAAAACTTTACCAGCCCTAACTCAAGGCGCATATCTCTTAGTAAATGAAGATAATGACATAATAGATTTTTACATAAAGTTATTTACTACAACTTCACCATCTTATCTTATAATGGCATCTTTAGATTATGCAAGATATTATTTAGATACATACGGGAAAGATGATTATGATAAATTAATAAATGAATCTGAAAAGTGGAAGAAAAAAATTAATAAACTAGGAAAAGTTTATATATTAAGCGAAAGTGACTTAGATAAGCATAATGATAGAATAGAAGGATACAAAATTGATCCTAGTAGATATATAGTTATCCTTCCTAAAGGGTATAATGGACATAAATTTCTAGATTATCTAAGAGATAATAAGATACAGGCTGAGATGAGTTTTTCAAGAGGAGTTGTTTTAATCCTGTCACCATTTAATACAGAAGAAGATTTTAAAATTATATACGAAACTATTTTAAATTTAGATATGAGAAATATGTCTAGAGAAATAGAGATAAAGTATTCTAGAAATATACCTATTAAAAAATTTGAGCCTTATGAAACTTTTAAATTAAAAAGCAGATGGTGTGAAATAGAAAAGTGTGAAGGTTTAGTAGCTAAAGAATCAATAATACCATATCCTCCAGGAATACCTTTGGTTTGCCCAGGAGAAATAATATCAAAAGATGTTATAGCAATAGTAAGGGACTATATTATAAATAAAAAAAGTATAATTGGAGTAAATAATAATAAAATTCGGATTTTAGATATAAATTAATATAAATGATGAATTTATAATTTACTATAATCCTATTGGTATAAGCTTAAATATTGTGTTAAAATATATCTATTTAGAATAATATATATGATGATAATATGCGGGGAGGGATAGACAATTATATATGGAAACAAATATTGTAACCAAACCAAAGAATAAAGTTGATGTGAAAAAGCCTAAGAATTATAAAGTTGTTATGTATAATGATGATTATACAACAATGGAATTCGTTATTAATATACTGGTAGTTGTATTTAATAAAAAGTTAATAGATGCTGAGAAGATAATGTTAGATGTGCATGAAAGGGGTAAGGGAGTAGCAGGAATATATAGTTATGATATTGCGGTCACTAAGGTTTCAACTGCAATGTCAATGGCTAAAGAAAAGGGCTTTCCGTTTAAGCTTACTGTAGAGGAGGCGTAAAATATGAAAATTACGAATGAAGTTAATTTGATATTACTTAAAGCATACCAAGAAGCAAAAGAAAAAAGCAGCGAATATATTACACCAGAGCATTTACTGTATGCTGCAACTTTTGATAAAAATGTAGAGTATGCTATTAAAGAATGTGGTGGAAGTTTAGAAAATTTAAGATATAATTTGGCAACTTACGTGAAAACATATATAAATAAAATTGGTCAAGGAGAACCACAAGAGAGTATAGAGTTTCAAAGAGTTATTTTAACAGCAAATGAACAAATTAAGTATAGCGGAAAAGATGCAATTGATGTAGATCATATACTTTCTGCAATTTTTAATCTAGAAGATAGTTATGCACGATACTACTTAGAGCAAGAAGGCGTTACAAGAAGAGATTTACTATATTCTTTGTGCCATAGCATAGATGAAGATACTCGAAATTCTTATGATGATGAAATGCAAGAAAATTTTAAAGAAGATGAAACTGAATTTACTGAGAATGAAAGTAAAGAAAAAGTGGAGAAGAAAAAAGAAGATGCATTTCTTAATAAGTTTACAATAGACCTTATTAAGAAGGTTAGAGAAGAAGAAAATGATCCATTGATAGGACGAAAAGATATTTTAGAAAGAAGTATACAAATACTTTGTAGAAGGATAAAAAATAATCCTATACATGTGGGTGAGTCTGGAGTTGGTAAGACTGCTATAACTTTAGGACTTGCAAAGTTAATAAGTGAAGACAAGGTGCCAGAAAAATTAAAAGGAAGTTCTATGTTTTCTTTAGATATTGGATCTGTGATAGCAGGAACTAAGTATAGAGGAGATTTTGAAGAAAGAATAAAAAGAGTTTTAGATTTGATTAGCAAACAAGATAAGCCAATTGTATATATAGATGAAATTCATAATATTGTAGGTGCTGGAGCGCTAAATGGTGGCGCATTAGATGCGTCCAATTTGTTAAAACCTTATCTTACAGAAGGAAAAATTAGATTTATTGGAGCTACTACTTTTGATGAATATAAAAAGTTTTTTGAAAAAGATAAAGCATTAAGTAGAAGATTTCAAAGAATAGATGTTAAAGAACCATCTATAAAAGAAGCTATACAAATATTAGATGGACTTAAAAAGAATTATGAAGAATATCATAATGTAAGTTATACAGATGAAGCAATTGGAGATGCAGTAACTCTAAGTGATAAGTATATTAATGACAGATATCTTCCAGATAAAGCTGTAGATATTATAGATGAAGCTGGAGCTTATGTTCGTATGCATAATGAAGATATGAATGAGAAGATTATAGTTGACAGAAAAACTATTGAGGAAATAATATCAAAAATTTGTAACATTCCAAAGCAAACTGTGGAAAGTAGCGAGATAAGTTCTTTAAAGCACTTGGAAAAGGACTTAAAGGAAAATATATTTTCACAGGATAAAGCGATTGAAGAAGTTGTAAGATGTATAAAGATGTCTAGATCTGGATTAAACGATGAGGATAAGCCAGTAGCATCTATGCTTTTTGTTGGGCCTACAGGAGTTGGAAAAACAGAGATTGCTAGATGTTTATCTAAAACTCTAGGAATAGATTTGATTAGATTTGACATGAGTGAATATACTGAAAAACATTCAGCTGCAAAACTCATAGGGTCACCTCCAGGATATGTAGGTTATGAAGAAGGTGGACTTTTAACTGATTCAATAAGAAAAACGCCACATTGTGTATTATTGCTGGATGAGATAGAAAAGGCGCACCCTGATATTTTGAGTGTACTGCTTCAGGTTATGGATTATGCTACACTTACTGATAATAAAGGCAGGAAAGCTGACTTTAGAAACTCAATAATAATAATGACTTCTAATGCCGGGGCAAGGAATATAGGCAAAAAACTTATCGGTTTCGGAGATAGGGAAGTCAAAGGTGAAGCTATAATGGAAGAAGTTAAAAAGTTCTTCACACCTGAATTTAGAAATAGACTGGATAAAATAATAGTATTTAATGGAATGACTGATATTATGGCAGCAAATGTTGCTAAAAAGCAATTAAATAACTTTAAAGATAAATTGAATTCTAAAAATGTTGAAATAGAATTTAGTGAAGAATGTGTAAATCACATTGCTAAAATAGGCACATCAGGGGAATTTGGGGCAAGAGAAATAGCAAGGGTTATAGCTTCTAATATAAAACCATTACTTGTTGATGAAATTTTATTTGGAAAGCTAAGCGAAGGTGGAAAGTGTGTAATTGATTTTGTAAATGAAAAATTTGAGTTAAAGATCAATTAAATCTACTTAAAGTAATGTGATTCAATTATTATATATGCAAAAATAAATGTAAAAGAGTCCTATGCAATATCATATGGAGAGATTACATGATAATTAAATATAAACTATATAATAATATGTTTTTGAATAAAAATTATGAAGACAGACATAATATTAAATGACAAAAGAAATTTTTAAGCAAAAAGAGGAGGTGAACTATTGCAAAGTTATTTTAACTTGAGCAATGGAACATTAGAATGGAAGATAAAACATTAATATGCAAAGATTGTGGAAGAGAGTTCGTTTTCACTGTAGGAGAACAAGAATTTTATAAGGAAAAAGGTTTTGAAAATGAACCAGTAAGATGTCCTGACTGCAGGAGAGCTAGAAAGCAACAAAACAATAGAAGATAGAAAGTAATAAATTTTCTATTGATTGAGTAAGAAGCATAAGAGTTATTAAATCTTATGCTCCTTTTTATATCTATATGATATAAATATATTTTTTAGGGTTAATTTTAGTTAATTCAATAGAATATTATGCATTTAAATAAAAAAATATAAAAAATATATTGAATTTTTTGTACTTTTGCTAGTATAATATAAAGAAAGACTTAAGTGAAAAGTGATAAGAATTTTTCATGTTATCTTTTTTATTTGAAATCTTATAGTCATATTGGATAGTAATTTTAAAAATAAAGTTTTAAAGATAGTGATAAGGAAGAGTATATAAATGGTAAACTTTTAAGAGAGCTAGAGGTCGGTGAAATCTGGTAAGTATCCTTTATAGAAGCAGCCTTTGAATTTTATAGCTGAGAAATAAAAATTTTTAGAAAATAAGGATTTTTAATTAGGCTATAACGTGCTCCTCACGTTATAGGGGTGGAGTATAATATGTACTCTAGCTGAGTGAACAATTTTTAAGTTGTTTATTAGGGTGGTACCGCGAAGTAGTTCTTTCGTCCCTTGTGTGGGATGGAGGAATTTTTTTATTTAATTATATTAAAATAAGGGGGTTATTTCTATGGAGGAAATACTTGAGATATTAGAAAAAAATAGTAGATACAGTGATGAACAAATAGCAGTTATGACAGGTAAAACTGTTGAAGAGGTTAGAGAAGCAATAAGAGACTATGAGGAAAAAAGCATTATAGCAGGTTATACAACGCTTATAAATTGGGAAAATACAGGTAGTGAAACAGTAACAGCGTTAATAGAAGTTAAGATAACACCTCAAAGAGGCGTTGGATTTGATAAAGTTGCAGAAAGAATATATAAATTTTCAGAAGTTAAAGCATGCTACTTAATGTCTGGAGGCTTTGATTTAACGGTTATTGTTGAAGGAAAGACTATGAAGGAAGTTGCACTTTTTGTATCAGAAAAACTAGCAGTGCAAGAATATGTTTTAAGTACAGGTACTCATTTTGTATTAAAGAAATATAAAGATCATGGAAAGATATTCAAAGAAAAGAAGCTAGAAGATAGGGAGGCAATATTTATATGATATTAGAAGATATGATTTTAGACAACGTAAAAAATATGCCTCCGTCAGGAATAAGAAAATATTTCGATATAATAAATGAAATGGATGACGTTATTTCTCTAGGTGTAGGAGAACCAGATTTTGTAACTCCATGGAATGTAAGAGAAGCTGGACTTTATTCTTTAGAGCAAGGACATACTCATTATTCTTCAAATGCAGGATTTATTGAGCTTCGTAATGAGATATCAAAGTATCTTCATAGAAGATTTAATCTTAACTATAATCCAGAAGATGAAATAATAGTTACTGTTGGTGGAAGTGAAGGAATTGATATAGCACTTAGGGCATTAGTTGGGCCTGGAGATGAGGTTATAGTTCCAGAGCCAAGTTTTGTTGCATATAAGGGATGTACTGCATTTACTGGAGCAACAGCTAAGGTTTTGAACCTTAAAGCAGAAGATGAATTTAAACTTACTCCTGAGGATTTAGAGAAAGCAATTACACCTAGAACAAAGGTAGTTATAATACCGTTTCCTAATAACCCAACAGGTGCAATAATGACTAGAGATGAACTAGCAGGAATAGTAGAAGTTCTTAAAGATAAAAATATTATTGCGATTTCAGATGAAATATACTCAGAACTCTGCTATGGAGAGAAACATGTTTCAATAGCATCTTTTCCAGAAATGAGAGATAAGACTTTAGTTATAAATGGATTTTCTAAATCATATGCTATGACAGGATGGAGACTTGGATATATATGCGGACATCCGATTCTAATAGAAGCAATGAAGAAAATTCATCAATATGCTCTTATGTGTTCACCAACAACTGCTCAGTATGCAGCGATTGAAGCTTTAAAAAGTGGTGATAGAAGTGTAGAAGAAATGTGTAAGGAATATAATAGAAGAAGAAGAGTTCTATTGGATGGATTTAGGAAGATGGGATTAGAGTGTTTTGAGCCTCTTGGAGCATTTTATTTATTTCCAAGTATTAAATCTACAGGTATAACATCGGATGAATTCTGTGAACAACTGCTTATAAATGAAAAAGTATTAGTTATTCCGGGAAATGCTTTTGGTGATTGTGGAGAGGGATTTATAAGAGTTTGTTATGCGTCATCTATGGAAGATATTATGGAAGCATTGAAAAGAACAAAGAGATTTCTTGATAAATTGAGAGAGAAATAATAAAAATGGAGTGGTTAAAGTATAAAAATACTTTAAATCACTCCTTTAATATATACCTAGAGAAGAATGAAATAAAATTATATTAATAAAAAAAGTTTGTAAATATACATATCATAATTTATACTAGTATAGACATAGAATGGCTTAAACTGAAGATAAATGGCATGTAGTATTGATAAATATTATAGTGAAATCAATAAAACTATGAATATTGACATCATATTCCTAATATATTATTATAAGTGTGGAAGCGATACCATAAATAGTTCGACTTAAAAATAACTTGGCTTAAAGCCTTAGAAATTAAGAATTCAAGTTATAAATTAATCTAGGTTATAATAATAGTATTTCACGATTTAGTTTTAATAATGTAATAAATTTGGATGAATTATGAAAAAAATTTGACGAGGTGGGGTGTTATGTCAGTTACTATAAATGATATTGCAAAAAGGGCTAAAGTATCCTCGGCAACAGTTTCAAGAGTTCTTAATAATTCAGGTTATGTAAAAGAAGAAACTAGGCAAAGAATATTAGTCGCAATAAAAGAAATGAATTATACACCGAGTGCAATTGCAAGAAGTTTGTCGAAATGCGAGACTAATACTATAGGAGTTATCGTTCCAGATATAACTAATGCATATTTTGGAGAAATTATAAAAGGAGTAAGTGAGAGGGCGGAAAGAAATAATCTGAATATAATTTTGTTTAATACAGATAATTATTTAGAGAAGGAAGTGCGTGCTCTTAAATTGCTTAAAGAACAAAGAATTAAAGGAATTATAATGACCCCAGGATTTGGTGAAGAAAAGTTCAATGAAAATTATATTAAAACAATAAATACTTTAAATATTCCTATAATATTAGTTTCGGCTGATGTTAAATTTACAAAGTTAAATGGAGTTTTTGTAGATAATATAAAAGGTGGATTTGAGGCAACAAACCTGCTAATTAAAGAAGGTCATACTAAGATTGGAATAATGACAGGATTATTGAGTTCAGAACCAGTAATGGATAGATTAGAGGGCTATAAAAGAGCGCTAAAAGAAAATGATATTGATTTTTGCAGTAAATATGTTTTATATGGAGATTTTAAATTAGATAAGGCATATGAATTAACTAAAAAATTACTTAAAGAAAAAGACCGTCCTACAGCATTAGTTGTTTGTAGTAACATGATGACGATGGGAGTTATAAAAGCTCTAAAAGAAGAGAATAAGGATATTCCTAGGGACTTGGCTATAGTGGGATTTGATAAAATTGACTTTTTAGATATGGTAGGATTAAATATTACATATATGGAAGATTGCCCAATTGAGCTGGGCAGGTCCTCCATGGATATGCTGTTTGATATTATTAGCAGCAATGAGGATGATAGTGTAAGAAGAAGAATCATTGCACCACAAATTGTAGTTAAAGGTTCAGAGAAAAAGATATAAATTTATATATACGCTGCAAAAGTAATTCTTCATCATAATTTAAAAAAAGATTGCAAGAATTTTAGTGGTAATTGTGCATTGTGAATTACAACATATATACATAGGCACAAGTAAATACATATTCGTAATATTAAAGTCAACATATTATAAATATAATTAATTAGAAGAATATTTATAATAATTGTTTTATTAAATTTAAATCGTGGATATTATCCATGAGTTTAAATATTAATTCTTATATTTTAGGAGGAAGGTTAATGAAAAAGAGATTATTATCATTATTAGCAGTTTCAGCAATAACAGTAACGCTATTCGCTGGATGTGGATCAAGTGGAAGCGGTACTAGTACAGCTGACAAAGGAAGCAGCAATGCAAAAGAATATCAAGTTGCTATGGTAACTGATACAGGTGGGGTAAATGACCAATCGTTTAATCAATCTTCATGGGAAGGCCTACAAAACTTCGAAAAAAACAATAAGGGTGCAAAAGTTAGTTACTTAGAATCTAAGCAAGAATCTGATTATGCTACTAATCTAGATAAAGTTGTAGATAGCGGCAATAAATTAGTTTGGGGTATTGGTTTTGCAATGGCAGATGCAATAGCTAAAGCGGCAAAATCAAATCCAGATGTTAACTATGCCATAGTTGATAACTCATATGTAGATCCAACAACTGGTGAAGATAAAACTCCAGCTAATGTTACAGGAGTTATGTTTAAAGCACAAGAACCTTCATTTATAGTTGGATATATAGCAGCTAAAACAACAAAAACAGGTAAAGTTGGATTTGTTGGAGGTATAAAAAGTGGGATTATAGATCAATTCCAATATGGATATCAAGCAGGTGTACAATATGCAGCAAAAGAATTAGGTAAGGATATTACTGTAGATGTTCAATATGCTGAAAGTTTTTCTGATGCATCAAAGGGTAAAGCAATTGCAAATAAGATGTTCTCTTCAGGATGTGATATTGTATTCCACGCAGCAGGTGGAGTTGGTGTAGGTGTAATTGAAGCAGCTAAGGAAGCAAATAAGTTTGCAATAGGTGTTGACCGTGACCAAGCATATTTAGCTCCTGACAATGTATTAACATCAGCATTAAAACTTGCAAATGTTGCAGTTGAAAATCTTTCAAAAGAAGCTATGAGTGGAAATAAAATTGGTGGTAAAACTTATACTTATGGATTAAAAGAAAATGCTGTAGGAATTCCAACAGAAAATAAGAACATGGATCCAGAAGTTTATAAGGCAGCTATGGCAGTTCAAGACAAAATTAAGAACGGTGAAATAGTTCCACCTTATAATGAAGATACATTTAAAAGCTTCGGTAAATAAGGATAATTAAATAATATATATGTGTGGCAATGATAAATTTACATTTAAGGTTCTAGAAAGCTATGTGCAATGGCTTAAGGCTAAAATGTAAAAAATGAATTGTAATATATATGGCAGATATGAAATAGGGATGGCTTTGCTAGCTAGTGATTCACTGTTAGCAAAGCATATTATTAATTAAGGGAGGACTTGGTATGGAAATTAGCAAACAATATGCAGTGCAAATGCGTGGAATTACAAAAATGTTTGGTTCATTCTGTGCCTTAGATGATATCAATATAGATATTAAAAGAGGTACAATTCATGCACTATTAGGAGAAAATGGAGCAGGTAAGAGTACACTGATGAATATACTTTACGGATTATATCAAGCTGACCGAGGAGAAATATATCTTAATGGTGAAAAGATAAATATTAAAAACCCTAATATAGCCATTGAAAATGGAATAGGAATGGTTCACCAACATTTTATGTTAGTTGAAAATTTTACAGTAACACAAAATATAGTATTAGGTAGTGAAATTACAAGTAAATTTGGCATATTGGACATGAAAAAAGCCCGCGCGGAAATATTAAATATTGTTAAAAAGTATGGATTAGAAGTAGATCCAGATGCAAAAATTGAAGATATCTCAGTAGGTATGCAACAGCGTATTGAAATATTAAAAGCATTATATCGTGGAGCTGATTTATTAATATTAGATGAACCGACAGCAGTACTTACTCCTCAGGAAATTCAAGATTTAATAAAGATTATGAATAATCTTGTAGCAGATGGAAAAACAATAATTATAATTACACATAAATTAAAAGAAATAAAGGAATCTTCTGATGTCTGTACAATAATACGTAGAGGGAAATATATCGATACTGTTAATGTTAAAGAGGTAACAGGATCAGAGCTTGCCACTATGATGGTTGGTCATGCAGTTAAGTTAGTTGTTGATAAAGAGCCTGCAAAGCCAGATGAAGTTGTCTTTGAAATAGATAATTTAACTGTAAAAGATGAAAGAAAGTTAGATGCAGTTAAAAACTTATCACTTAAAGTACATAAAGGTGAAATTGTTGGTATTGCTGGAATTGATGGCAATGGACAAAAGGAATTGATTGAAGCGATTACATGCCTAACAAAATGTGAAAGCGGTACCATTAAAATAAATGGAGTAGAGATACAAAATACTACAACAGAAAATGTTATTAAGAATAAAGTATCAACAATACATGAAGATAGACAAAAGCGAGGACTTGTATTAGATTTCAGTGTTGCTGATAATGTAGTTATAGAAAAATATAAAAGCGAACCATATTGCAAAAATGGTTTCCTAAATAAAGACGAAATTATATCTCATACTAAAGATATGATAAAACAATATGATATAAGACCTGACAATTGTGAATTAATTCCTGTTAGAGGTTTATCAGGAGGAAATCAGCAAAAAGTTATAATTGCAAGAGAAGTAGCTAATGATCCAGACTTATTAATTGCAGTGCAGCCAACTCGTGGACTTGATGTAGGAGCAATTGAATATGTTCATAAAACATTAATAAGGGAAAGAGATAAAGGCAAAGCTGTTCTTTTAGTTTCATTTGAACTTGATGAAGTTATGAATGTTTCTGATACTATAGCTGTAATTTATGCAGGGACTATTGTAGATACATTTAAGCAGGGAGAAGTTGATGAAAATACAATAGGTTTATTAATGGCAGGAGGTAAAAGAAATGAAAACAGTGGCAAAGATTCTTAAAAAACCAGTTACTTCAACATTCATTGCAATATTTTTTGGTTTTGTAGTTTCTGCAATAGTTCTTGGTATTGCAGGATATAACTCAATAGATGCTTTTAGCGCACTTTTTAATGGAATTTTTTCCAAACCTAAATATATATCTAATACAATTATTAAGGCTACGCCTATTATTTTAACTGGTTTAAGTGTTGCATTTGCCTTTAAAACAGGATTATTTAATATTGGAGCAGAGGGTCAATATATAATAGGCACAATTGCATCAACTATAGTTGGGATAAAATTAAATTTGCCAGCAGTATTAGAAATTCCTTTAGTAATTTTAGCTGGTGTAGCTGCTGGAGCAGTATTTGGTGGTATTGTCGGAATTCTTAAGGCGAAATTTGGAATACATGAAGTTATAACCAGTATAATGCTGAATTGGATTGCATTATATTTATCTAATTTCGTTGTATCAACAGATGTATTTCACCAACCAGATTCAACAAGTACCTATATGATCAATGAATCTGGATTTACTACTATACTTGGCAATTGGAAGACATCTGATGCCGGAATGGAATTTCTTTCTCATCACAAATGGTTATCAGAAGTTTTGTTAAAGACAGATGTTAATATTGGAATTATTGTTGCTATTATAATGGCTGTAGTTATATCGATTTTATTATATAAATCAGCAAAAGGATATGAATTACGTGCAGTTGGTTTAAATAAAGATGCGGCAGAATTTGCTGGAATAAATGTTAATCGTAATATAATTCAATCAATGGTAATTGCAGGTGCATTATCAGGTCTTGCTGGAGCACTAGCTATTACAGGCACAGCACCTCATAAGCTATCAACTATGGCTGCTTTTGAAAATAACGGATTTAACGGATTATCAGTTGCATTAATTGCAGGAAGTTCACCTATTGGTTGTATATTTGGAGGATTGTTATATGGTGGATTACTATATGGAGGTCAATCTGTACAATCTGCTATAGGTGCACCATCGGAAATAATAAATATAATGATAGGTACTATTGTATTTTTCGTAGCATTAACTAAAATTGTACCTGCTTTAGCTGATAGACTTTTAAAGAGAGGTGAAAAGAATGTTAAATAGTATTGCACTATTAATAGGTATTACACTAATGTATTCAGCACCGTTAATATTTGGAGCATTAGGTGGAGTTGTTTCTGAGCGTTCTGGAGTTGTAAATATCGGAATTGAAGGTATGATGACTATAGGTGCATTTACTGGTGCGGCAGTAGGATATTATTCTGGAAATGCATGGCTTGGATTTTTAGCTGCAGGAATTGCAGGGGGAATAATGGCTTTATTACATGCAGTTGCATCTATAACATTTAATGCGGATCAGACAATATCAGGTATTGCTATAAATTTATTGGGTGCAGGCTTCTCTTTATTTACATGTAGGTTATTATTTGAAGGAGCTACTATGACTAAACCAGTAGTTACTAAATTACCTAAAGTATTTGGAGTAGATATTACAGTTTTTATAGCACTTTTAATTACAGTAGTTATTTGGTTTATTTTATATAAAACTAAATGGGGACTACGTATTCGTGCTGTGGGAGAGCATCCAGCAGCTGCAGATACTCTTGGAATAAGTGTAACTGCAACTCGTTACGTGTGTGTTATGATTTCTGGAATACTTGCAGGGTTTGGCGGAGCATCAATGACTCTTGCAATAATAGCACAATTTACTCCAACAGCAATCAGCGGTCAAGGCTTTATTGCATTAGCAGCAGTTATTTTTGGTAAATGGACTCCACATGGTGCATATGGAGCTTGCTTATTATTTGGATTTGCTCAGGCATTAACAGTTGTATTAGGTGGCGGAAACTTTGCTATTCCTTCGCAAATACTTGCAATGCTACCATACATTCTAACAATTGTAGTATTGATTCTTTTTGTAGGAAAATCAGTTGCACCAAAAGCTGATGGAGTTCCATACGAAAAAGGTACTCGTTAATAGAAAGAAGAAACATTGTTATTTCACAGGACTGCGAAAATTTCGCTGAAAGTGCTGAGTGTTAATTCAAATTATAGTTATATATATGTTGCAGAATAATTCTACATCATAATTCTAGAAACATTGAAAGAATTTTAGCCGTAATTGTGAAATGTGCATTGTGAATTGTAACATATATAGTTATAAAATAAATTTAAGGAGTAATGAAATATGAATATAGCTAAATATATAGATCATACAATATTAAAACCAGAAGCAACAGTAGAGGATGTAAAAAAATTATGTAAGGAAGCTAAAGAATACAATTTTGCTTCAGTTTGCGTAAATGGATGTTATGCAAAATTAGTAAGTACTGAACTTATGGGGACTGATGTGAAGACATGTGTAGTTGTTGGTTTTCCATTAGGTGCAATGACAAAGGAAGCTAAAGCTTTTGAAACAAATCAGGCCATTGAAAATGGAGCTACTGAAATAGATATGGTAATAAATGTTGGCGCATTAAAAGATAAAAATTATAGCTTACTTAAAGAAGATATAGAAGCAGTTGTAAATGCAGCTCAAGGAAAAGCGTTAGTTAAAGTTATTATTGAAACATGTTTATTAACTGATGAAGAAAAAGTTAAAGCTTGCGAAATAGCTAAAGAAGCTAAAGCTGATTTTGTTAAAACATCAACAGGATTTTCTAGTGGTGGAGCAACTAAGGAAGATATTGCTTTAATGAGAAAGACTGTTGGACCAGATTTAGGTGTGAAAGCATCAGGTGGAGTTAGAGACTTTAAAGCTGCTATGGAGATGATAAATGCTGGAGCAAGCAGAATTGGTGCTAGTGCTAGTATATCTATAGTTAGTGAAAGCAAATAAATTATTATTATGAAATAGTTTAAATATATTGATCATTAATTGAAATGATTTGGTTAAAATTATGGAGGTAAAAAATGAGTGTTCATATTAATGCACCTGAAGGTGCTATTGCAGAAAGCGTATTATTACCAGGAGATCCTTTAAGAGCAAAGTTTATAGCAGAAAACTTTTTAGAAGATGTAGTTTGCTATAATGAAGTTAGAGGTATGTATGGATTTACAGGAACATATAAAGGTAAGAAAATTTCAGTTCAGGGAACAGGAATGGGAATACCTTCGATTTCAATATATGCAAATGAATTGATACAAAGTTATGGGGTTAAAAATCTTATAAGAGTTGGAACATGCGGTGGATATAGCGAAAAAGTTAAGGTTAGAGATCTTATAATAGCTATGTCTGCATCAACAGATTCAAATCTTAATTTAGTAAGATTTCAAGGTAGAACATTTGCACCAACAGCAAGTTTTGAATTATTGAAACCAGCATACGATATAGCAGTTGAGAAAGGTTTTGATCCTAAAGTTGGTAGTATATATAGCTCTGATGTATTTTATGGTGATGATGATGAAGATTGGAAGAAGTGGGCTAAGTTTGGTTGCTTAGGAGTAGAGATGGAAGCAGCAGCGTTATATACAATTGCAGCTAAATTTGGAGTTAATGCATTAGCTTTACTTACAGTAAGTGATCACTTTGTAACTGGAGAAGTTACAAGCGCAGAAGAAAGACAATTGACATTTACAAATATGATGGAAGTTGCTCTAGATACTATAGCAAAAATAGAGAATTAATATCAAAGAGTTAAAATAGTAATTTGAAAGAGAAGATCCTTACTTGAGGTTAGAGATAATGATATGCTAGTAATTAGTGTATAATTAAGAGTAAGGATTTTCTTTTGTTATAATGGGAATTTTAAATTGTTAATACACAATATAAAGTCAAAGTATAGTTGCAATAGATTGGAGTATTGTGTAAGGCGACTTAAAGAAAATTAAAATGAAAATAGGTGAAATGAATTTATGAATATACAAATATTTGGAACTAAAAAATGCTTTGATACTAAAAAAGCAGAAAGATTTTTTAAAGAAAGAAATATAAAATTTCAGTTTATCGATTTAAATGAAAAACCTATGAGCAAAGGTGAATTTAATAGCATAATTAAAGCAGTGAGCATTAATGAATTAATAAATACGAAGGCAAAGGAATACGTAAAATTAAACTTTAATAATATACGAAGTTCAGAGATTAAGGCGGAATTATTATTAAAAAATCAAAAAGTTGTAAATACTCCTGTAGTAAGAAATGGTAAGGAAGCAACAGTTGGATATAAAGCAGAAGAATGGAATAGATGGATAGAAAATAACTAAAATAGTTTTTGAAAATTATGCTACTATAACAACAGTTTCTATTTGATGTCATGTATACTATAGAATTTTTTTAGAATACTAAAATTGAGATTATTTTAGAAAGGATATGAGTAGTTATGGCAAAAGAAGGAATGATTAGACCAGAACCAAGAAATAAACCCAAAAAAAATGATGTTAAAGATGTTCCAATAGAGATACAAGGAAAAGCTAAGACTGGGAATAAGAAAGCATCTCCTATAGAATAATGTTTGTATAAACAGAGTCTTGTTAGAAGAGACATAATGTAAGGATGGAAGTCAAATTTCATCCTTATATTATATGTTTATATTTTCTCCTTGTTATGGAAATGCTAGAATTCAAAATAAATTAAAACTTATTTTGACAAAATATAAAAGATATAGAATAATATAAATAATAAATAAATTTTTACTCGAATATTGTTTTATAAGTCTAATATAATCTTACTTATATATTATTATGGTTCTTATATATTTAATTAGGGGATTTTTAATTTTTAGGTTATGGAGATAGATATATATTCTGTCTATACTTAGAAGCATAAAATTTGTTATATGATGGGTGTGAGTATTATGGAGAAGAATACAAAAGTAATAGGCTTTAACCAGTTAAAAGAAGGAATGGTAATAGCAAAAAATGTAGAGCAAAATGGAAGTATACTACTTAAAAAAGATATTTCAGTAACTCAACAAATTATAGAAAAAATAAAAAAGTTATATGTTATCGGAAATGTAGAGATATATTGTGAAAATACAGCTGCAAAAAGCAGTGAAATAGAATTAAAGAAAGAGACACAATATAAAAAGATTGAAAATGAATTTAATGAAATTTCTTTAGCATTAAGAAAAACTTTTAGACAACTTATCAATAACAATGAAGAAGCTCTAAACGAAGTGAGGGAATTTTCTAGAAAAATTCAAAATGAGATACAGCCAGGTAGTTTAGTTATAAAGAATATAGTTCTTTATGGAAGTGGAACAGATTCAATATATAGACATGGAGTAAATGTAGCAGCACTAAGTGCGCTTATAGGAAAATGGACAGGATTAGAAAAGGCAAAATTAAATTTATTAGTATATTCAGCAATTCTTCATGATTTTGGAAAAACAAAAATAGCAAGAGAATTACTAATGAAAGAAGTAGGATTAACACAAAATGAATTTAATACAATAAAAACCCACGCTCAGAAAGGATATATGGTAATAAAAGAACTTTCATTTTTGGACAAGGCTGTGAGCTATGGGGTACTGATGCATCATGAAAGATTAGATGGATCTGGTTACCCACTTGGGTTAAAGGGTGAGGCTATACATCCTTTTGCAAAAATAATTGCCATAGCTGATGTATTTGATGCAATTAATTCTGATAGAGGATATAAGAAGAAAAGGCTTCCATTTGAAGCATTGCAAATAGTTAAAAACGAAAGTTTAGGAAAACTGGATTACGAGTATGTAAAGATATTTTTAGAGCATGTTATAGATTATTACACAGGTGAAGAGGTATTATTAAATACTAATGAAAAATGCAAGATAATACAGATGAATGTAAATAATTTGGAAAAGCCTTTGATTTTGAAGGGCGAAGAGTTTATAGATTTAGAAAAAGAAAAAAAATTATATATTAAAGAGATATTATTGTAAAATAGAAAGTTTATAGATTTTGTACTATTATTAAAATATGGTTAGAAATTAATACAAGTTAACTAGAAATAAATAAATTTGAAATAAAAATGTGATAAATAGTATATAATAAGGTAGTTGTTTTAAAAAATTTCTAATAAGTAAATTTTATTTAAAATAGTTACCTTATTTTTGTATGTAAATTTATAAATTAATCTATATTTTAACTTGAAATTATAATAGATTTAAAAGAAGTGATTTATATTAATAGTTAAGATAAATTTTGATTCCAAAATTTTGTAGTTGGGGAGGGGAAGATTATGAATGAAGATAACTTAGTGCTAACAGCATCTTCATACTCAAATTTTAAGGATAAGTATCTTGAAATATATATTTCACAAGATAATTATAAGGAAAAAATGGTAAATATAGTTGAACCTTATCTAAAGAAGAATCTAGAAAGCGGCTATATTCTAGGAGCAAATGATTTAAAGCTTTATTACGAAAAATTCATTGTAAAGAAGCCAAAAGCTAATATAGTTATTTGCCATGGATTTGGAGAATTTACTGAAAAATACAATGAACTAATTTATTATTTTATAAAGGAAAATTACTCTGTTTTTATTCTTGAACATAGGGGACATGGTAGATCACAAAGACTCGGGATGGATAATTATCAGATTAACGTTGAAAACTTTGATTATTATGTAGAAGATTTCAAAAAGTTTATAGATGAAATTGTTATTCCTGATAGTAGTAATAAGAAGTTGTTATTATTCGTACATTCTATGGGAGGATGTATAGGTACTGTTTTTTTAGAGAAATACAATAATTATTTTAGTGCGGCAGTATTAAGTTCACCAATGCATGAAATTAATACTGGGAAAGCACCTAAGATTTTAGCAAATATTATTTCTAAAGCAATGAAGGTTTGTGGAAAAGGAAATTCATATCTTCCAGGCCAGAAGCCATATGTTGAAAAGAAGGATTTTTACAGTAGATCGACTAGTTGTAAGGAGCGATATCAATATCTTTTGGAAAAGATTAAAAAGAATGATAATTATCATATTGGTGGATCATCAGCTTTATGGTATATCGAAAGTTTAAAAGCAACTAAAGAATTAATTAGAAGGAAGAATATCTCAAAAATAATGGTACCAATACTATTATTTCAAGCTGAATATGATACACATGTTATTCCCAAAGCACAGAATATATTTGCGCATTATGCTAAAGATTGTAAGGTGGTTCGTATGAAAGGCTCTAAGCATGAATCGTATTTTGAAAGAGATGAAATAGCTTTTTCTTTTTTTTATAGGGTGTTGTCATTCTACGAAAATAGCATCTAATAATAATAAACGTTAAAAGAACAAATTCTATCAATTAGAGTTTGTTCTTTTATAAGCATAAGATATACATTATCTTAGAAATTGACTAAGTATATCTTTCGTTGAAAGTTTGTTACCGTTAATAATATCTGTATAATCTTTTAATCGTGCATTTTCTTCATCGGTTAAATTCTCATTAGAACGTTTTTTTTCAACTAAACTTTTAAAATCTGTATAGTCCTTATCTCCAAGTTTTCCTTTGATGATAGAATCTATAAGTGAATGTAAAGTTTTCTGTTGCTCTTCTGAAAGATCCTGACCTTTATCTTTACATTTCTTTAATTCAAGTAATTCTTTTTTTTGTTTAGCAGAAAGATATTTGTAATTTTCCTCTCCAAACACATTAAAACCATTAGATTTATCTTTATGAGCATAGTAAGTTGAAATCTTTAAGCCGCCAAGTGAATAAGAAGCTGCACTTGCAACTGTTGGTTTAGGAAGAAATGTTAGGCAATTTATTGCCAATAAGAAAGTTGTTATGTATTTTATAGCTTTTGTATTCATTTTTATACCTCCGTAGATATTTAATTTCAATATGTAGTATGTGATAAAAATAATAATAATATTTATATAAATTTTCTTATTATAGAAATAAAATATATAAACTTCCAATATGTATTTCTAAATATGGAGAGTTTTTATATAATTAGGAAGGATATAAATATAGGGACTCCTAAAAATCAGGTTTATTAATTTATAAACAGGTGATGTAAAAAAATGGCGTCAAAGTGGTATAATGTATATAAACTAAAGGGGATGAGATTATGAATTTATGGATTAGAGAAAGTATATTTTATCAATTCTATACACTTGGATTTTGTGGTGTTTTAGAACCAGGTAAAATATATGACAAAAAAAATAGGTTAAATAAAATTGAAAAATGGATACCTCATTTAAAGGAAATGAGAATTAATGCTGTTTATTTTTCACCAATTTTTCAGTCGAGTTATCATGGTTATGACACCAAGGATTACTACAAAGTTGATGAAAGACTTGGAACTAATGAGGATTTTAAAGAAGTATGTGAGCAGTTACACAAAAATGATATAAGAATAATCTTAGATGGGGTATTTAATCATGTGGGAAGAGAGTTTTGGGCATTTAAAGATGTTCAGATAAACGGAGTAAATTCTAAGTATTGTAGCTGGTTTGCAGATTTAAATTTCAATAGCAAAAGTCCAATGGGGGATGAATTTAATTATCAAAGCTGGAATGGCTGCTATGATTTAGTCAAACTTAATTTGAAAAATGAAGAAGTTATAAATCATTTGCTACAGGCTGTAAGTACATGGATAGATGAATTTGATATAGATGGGTTAAGATTAGACGCAGCTGATAGCATTGATTTTGAGTTTTTTAAAGTTTTAAAGAGATTCGTAGAAGGAAAGAAAAAGGATTTTTGGCTAATGGGTGAAGTTATTCATGGAGATTATAACAGATGGGCAAATACAGAAAGTCTAGATTCTGTGACAAATTATGAATGCTATAAGGGAATTTATTCAAGTCATAATGATAAGAACTATTTTGAAATTGCATATTCATTAAATAGATTATTTGGCCCAGGTGGAATTTATAAAAATTTATGTCTATATAACTTCGTTGATAATCATGATGTTAACAGACTAGCAAGTACACTAAAAAAACCAGAATATATATATAATTCATATATATTGCTTTATACAATGCCTGGTGTGCCAAGTGTATATTATGGGAGTGAATATGGTCTTAAGGGAGTTAAAGGAAATGGTACAGACTTACCTTTAAGACCAGAATTAGAATTTGGAAAAATAGATGAGCAAGATGATAAGTTATTTGAATTAATTAAAAAGTTAGGTAATATTAGAATTAATAGTGAAGCTTTAAAATATGGGGATTATGAACAAGTTGTTGTTAAGAATGAACAATTCATATTTTCTAGAAATACTGATAATGATAGAGTTTGTGTAATATTAAATTTATCTGATAAAGAAAGTGTTCTGGAATTTAGATTACCCTTTGAAAAAGGTATTGATTTACTAGATGAAAATAAAATAGTGATTAATGCTAATGGAACGAGCATAGTGGTCCCAGCATTTTCAGGTAAAATAATAACAGAATTAAGAAAGTAACATGGAGATAATCTACTAGAATTTAAGAATATACAGATAGGGTAAATATTATTTGCCTGCAAAACATTTAATAAAACTAGTAAAAGGGGTAATAATATAATGAATTTATTAGATAATGATTACAATAACTATGATGGGAATCTTGGTGCAGAATATTCTAAAGATAGTACAAAATTTATAGTTTGGGCACCAAATGCAAATAATGTTCGATTGGCGTTGTTTGGAAAGGATGAAAAGAATTATACAAATGCACCAGAAGAAATATTAGACATGAATCGAGGAGTACAAGGAACTTGGAACATAGAGGTCAAAAGAGATCTTGAAGGTGAATTTTACAATTACTTAATAATTAATAGTGGAAATGAAAGAGAAGTTGTAGATCCATATGCAAAATCCCTTGGGGTTAATGGAAACAGGGGAATGGTAATAGATCTTAAAAAAACAGATCCGATAGATTTTGATAAAGATAGAAAACCAGAGCTAAACTCTGCAACGTCAGCTGTAATATACGAGGTTCATGTAAGAGATTTTTCAATAAATGAGAATTCAGGAATAAGCTCAAGCAAAAAAGGAAAGTATACCGCGTTTTGTGAGCATGGGACTACAATTCCAGGAAAATATACAAAGACAGGAATAGATTATTTGATGGAATTGGGAATAACTCATGTTCATTTACTTCCAGCATTTGATTATGAAACTGTTGACGAAAGTAAACCAGATATGCCACAATATAATTGGGGATATGATCCAAAAAATTATTTTGCTCCAGAAGGATCGTATTCAACAAATCCTTTTAGCGGAGAAAAGAGAATTAGAGAATTTAAGGAAATGGTTAAAAGCATTCATGAAGCTGGACTTCGAGTTGTTATGGATATGGTTTATAATCATACCTATAAAAGTCATGAATCTAATCTTAATCTGGCAGTACCAGGATATTATTATAGACAGGATCAAAGTGGAAATTTCTCAAATGGATCGGGTTGTGGCAATGAATTAGCTTCAGAACGATATATGGTAAGAAAACTTATTGTTGATTCAGTAATTTATTGGGCTAAGGAATATCATATAGATGGATTTAGATTCGATTTAATGGGCTTACATGATATTGAAACTATGAGACAAATTAGAGCTGAGTTGGATAAGATTGATGAATCTATACTTATGTATGGTGAAGGTTGGACTGGAGGATGGACTCCATTAAGTAGTGAAGAGTCATCAGTAAAGCAAAATATAGTAAAATTTGATAAAATGCAGATTGCAGCATTCAGTGATGATACTAGAGATTCTGTTAAAGGTCATGTGTTTAATATAAATGAAAAAGGATATGTAAATGGTAGAACAGGGCTTGAAGAAAGTATTAAATTCTGTATTGTAGGAGCTATTGGTAAACAAGGTATTAACTATGATAAAATCATATACTCACGCTTTGCATGGGCAAATGAGCCTTATCAATGTATAAATTACATTTCAGCTCATGATAATTATACATTATGGGATAAACTATATTTAACTAACAGTGAATCTTCGCTAGAAAAACGTAAGAATATGAACAAGTTAGCAGCGGCTATAGTTTTAACGTCTCAAGGTATACCTTTCTTTCAAGCGGGAGAAGAATTTTTAAGGACTAAGAAAAATGACGATGGAAGCTTTAGTCATGATAGTTATAATGCTCCTGATAGCGTAAATAATTTAGAGTGGGATAGAGTTTTTGAATATAAAGAAATTGTAAATTACTATAAAGGTCTGATTAAATTAAGAAAAAAATATAAAGCGTTCAGAATGAATTTAAGCGAAGAAATTAGAAGGAATTTAACATTTTTAGAGTATGGAGAGGATTTCTACAAAGAAAATGTTGTTGCATATAAGATTGAAGATAATAGTGAGAAAAATTTGTGTAATACTATAGTTGTAATATTTAATCCAAATGATGAGGAAGCATTTATAGATTTAAAAGAATGTGGATGGAGCGTCCTTGTTAATAAGGAAAGAGCTGGAGTAGATGAAATTTACGCTATAGAGGGTAATAGTATAACTGTTCCTTCAAAGTGTGCACATGTATTAATTAAAAAATGATTTTGATGGAAGGTTTTTGGTGATATAAATGGGAAACGATAAGTATTTAGTATTTTTAAATGAAATTAATAAGGATAAACCAAATGAATTTAAAAAAATAAATATAAAGGAATGTCCGTTTTGTAATAGAGAAACACTTACAGATGTTATTGATGAAGACGGGCCATTTGTATTACTAAAAAATAAGTATCCGACTATAAAAGATACTTATCAATTAGTTATTATAGAAACGTATAATTGTAATACTGATATGGGACAGTATTCTGCAGAGTATATGGAGGATTTAATAAGATTTAGTGTTAAACATTGGTTAAGAATAGAGGCAAGCGGAGAATATAAATCAGTAATATTTTATAAAAACCATGGCCCCAATTCTGGTGGAAGCCTAAAACATCCTCATATGCAGATAGTAGGTCTTGATGATATTGATTATAAATTAAATATAAAAGATGATTATTTTGAAGGAATAGAAATTCATAAAAGTGATAATTGTTTAGTTAATCTATCACATAAACCATTTAATGGATTTACTGAATTTAATATAATTATAAGTGATGATTTATATGCGTTAAATGAGTTGGCATATAATCTTAGAAAGGTAGTTCATTACCTATTAAATAATTATTTCGTGAAGTGCGATAGTTTTAATATATTTTTCTATCATATAAAAAATAAAATTTTATGTAAGGTCATGCCAAGATTCAGCAGCTCACCATTGCTTCTTGGATATGGAATCAGACAAATATCAAGTTGTGAAAATGAAATAGCTGATAAATTAAAAGCAATGTATTTTCAGTAAAAATATTAAGATATTATTCCATGCATATTCAATATATTGATATAATTTATGGGCTTAATATTGAAATAATTTGATGATATTTAAAGACGAATATAACTATAAAAAGTAGCATTATAATTTTGAAATTATAATGCTACTTTTTAGGTTAAAATAAATTTTAAAGTTCACTTATATATTTAAAGTTAATTGCAAATAATTAAAGCATAGAATAAAAACTTTTGAGGTGTGATGATATGGAGAATAATGAAATTGGAATTAGTGAAACTAAAATTAATAAAAAAACAAAATCTAAACAAATTCCACTGAAGATAATCCCATTAGGTGGACTTGGTGAAATAGGAAAAAATATGACTGCTTTTGAATACGATAATGAAATAATAGTTATAGATTGTGGATTAGCATTCCCAGATGAAGATTTATATGGAATTGATATAGTAATTCCAGATGTAGCATATTTAATTAAAAATAAGGATAAAGTTAAAGGTATCTTTATTACACATGGGCATGAGGATCACATTGGAGGATTACCATATGTGCTAAAACAAATTAATGTTCCTATATATGGTACTAGGTTAACGCTTGGACTAATAGAAGGTAAATTAAAAGAGCATACTATGCTTAGTGATTGTACATTAAATGTTGTTGAACCGGGGGAACTAGTGAAATTAGAGCAAATAAAAATTGAATATATTTAGAGCAAATAAAAATTGAATATATAAGGAATAACCACAGTATACCTGATAGCTGTTCTATTGCGTTGCATACCCCAATAGGAGTTATTGTTCATAGTGGTGATTTTAAAGTGGATTTTACGCCAATAGATGGGAAGGTTATGGACTTACAAAGGTATGCTCAGTTGGGCAAGAAAGGTGTACTTCTCTTAATGGCAGATAGCACTAACGCCCTTCATAAAGGCTATACTATGTCTGAAAAAACAGTTGGAGAAACACTAGAAAATCTTTTCAGTAGGGCTACTGGTAGAATTATAGTATCTACATTTGCATCAAATGTTCATAGATTACAACAAATTAGTGATTGTTCAATAAAATATAACAGAAAAATAGCTTTTAGTGGTAGAAGCATGGAAAATATATCTGAAGTTGCTATGGAACTTGGATATTTATTTATACCAGAAGATATGATAATAAGTCTAGATGAAATAAAGAATTACCCAGATGATAAGCTAACCATTGTTACAACTGGAAGTCAGGGAGAGTCCATGGCAGGATTGTCGAGAATAGCTGCATCAACACATAGGCATATACAAATAATAGAAGGCGATATGGTTATTATATCTGCAAGTCCTATACCTGGTAATGAGAAGGCGGTATCTAATTTAATAAATGATCTAATAAAGAAGGGTGCCAATGTAATATATAAATCAATAGAAGATATACATGTTTCAGGGCATGCTTGTGAACAAGAATTAAGGCTAATTCAAGCTTTATTAAAACCTAAATTTTTTATACCAGTTCATGGTGAGTATAAGCATTTAATTACTCATGCTAAAATAGCAGAAAGTATGGGAGTAGACAAATCTAGGACATTTATTTTAGAAAATGGTGATGTTTTTGAATTAACTAGAGCTGCTGGAAAGGTATCAGGAAAAGTGCCATTTGGAAGAGTTCTTGTAGATGGTATGGGTGTTGGTGATATAGGAAGTATGGTTCTTAGAGATAGGAAAAATCTGGCAGAAAATGGTATAATTACAGTAGTTATAGCTATAGACATAAGAAATAAAATCATAATATCTGGTCCAGATATAGTATCAAGAGGTTTCGTATATGTAAGAAACTCTGAGGAATTAATAGACGAAGTTAGAAACATAGTTACTAACGTTGTAGAAAAATGCCTAGATAGAAATATAACTCAATGGGCAGAAATAAAGAATGGAATAAGAAGAGAAGTTGATAATTTTGTTTATACAAAGATGAAGAGAAAGCCAATGATATTACCAGTAATTGTTGAATTATAATTAGGTAGTTTCATAAAAAACAGAGATAATAAATAGTTAAAAGTTATTATTGCATATAGAAAGGCTTCTTAATTAAACAACCACCTATTTTTAGAAAAAACTAGTTTATAAATAGACTAGCTGAAAATGGTGGTTTATTTATTATTCTAAGATAAATATTTTTAACTTGACTCTTACCTAAGGGTGGAGTTTATAATAATATAAAAGAGAGTCTAATATAAAAGTTATTTCCTATAAATTACTTTTAGAGAGTCTATTATATATATGTTACAAAATAATTCTTCATCATAATTATAAAAATATTGAAAGAATTTTAGCCGTAATTGTAAATTGTGAAATGTGCATTATGGATTGCAACATATATATTAAAATTTTGTGCTTAAATTAGAGAGGATGAATTGTATGAAAAAGATACCATTTTCACCACCAGATATAACTGAAGAAGAAATAGAAGCAGTAGGTAATGTATTAAGATCAGGTTGGATTACTTCTGGACCAAAACTTGCAGAATTTGAGGAAGGAATACAAAATTATCTAAATGTTAATAAAGCATTAGCATTAAATAGTGCGACTGCTGCAATGGAACTAGTGCTTAAAGTATTTGATATAAAAGAGGGGGATGAAATTATTTCCACTCCATATACATATACTGCTACTTCAAGCGTTGGTATTCATAGAGGGATTAAACCTATATATGTTGATGTTAAAAAAGATACTTTTGAAATGGATATAGATAAAATTGCTGATAAGATTACAGATAAAACAAGAGTAATTATGCCAGTGGATATTGCAGGAGTACCGTTTGATTATGATGCTTTAAAGAAAGTTTTGAAGGATAAAAACAGAGAAGATATTATAATACTTTGCGATTCAGCACACTCTTTTGGTGCTAAATACAAAGGTAAACCAGTTGGATCTCAATGTGATTTTCACTCATTCTCGTTTCATGCAGTTAAAAATCTAACCACAGGAGAAGGTGGAGCCGTTACATTTAATGACAATCACTTTGGTGATCATGAGGATTTACTCAAATATATGAGATTTACTGCCATGCATGGACAATCAAAGGATGCTCTAAGTAAGCTAAAAGCGGGTGCATGGGAATATGACATTATAAATGATGGACTTAAGTGTAATTTGACAGATATAGGGGCAGCCATAGGTTTAGTTCAATTAAAAAGATACGAGAAAATGTTGGAAAAGAGAAGACAAATATTTAAGATATACAGTGATATTTTATTAAAAGAAGAATTTTCAATAATTCCATTTACAAAAGATGAAAATGGAACTGAGACATCATATCACTTATATCTTTATAGAGTTAAAGGATTTAATGAGAAAAAGAGAAACGAAGCTATTCAAAAGTTAGCAGATATAGGAATAGCAACAAACGTTCATTACAAACCGCTTCCTATGTTAACTCTATATAAAAACCTTGGGTATGATATTAAAGATTATCCAAATGCTTATGCACAATATGAAAATGAAATTACACTTCCAGTGTATACTACATTATCGTTAGAAGATGCTGAATATATAGCAAAAGAAGTTATAAAAGTAGTAAAAGAATTATTATAATTATTTTTATGAATATAAAACAGCCCATACAATGAGGCGGGCTGTCTTATATTTTTTTGAATCTGATGCAATATCTTAATATGTTTTTTAGAAGTTAAGCTATAGTCTCGGTAGTTTTATTATATGGATTATTATTAGGTTCTGTATCCAATTTACTATTAGTTTTATCTTTTGAACTTTTATCTAATTTATTAGTATTGTTATCTATGTCTTTTGTTTCTTCATTTAACTTATTGTCATCTTTATCTTTGATTTGTTTAAGAGCTAATTCTGTTTTAGCTTGAATGCGTTCAGCACTTTTATTTATGTCTCCAATCTTTTTAGAAATGGTCATGTTTATATTGGCTATGCTTGCGCCTATTTGCGATAAACGATTGTTATCGTAGCTGTTTTCGATATTATTTGGTTGTATATATTCAGCTTCTACTTTTTGCCTGTTTTTACTATCCTTTAATAAATGTATAGTTTTTTGTGAGCCACTAATCTTAATAAGTTCACCTAAGCTAGCAGAAATTATTACGTCGCCTTTGGTTTTATTATCATCTTTGTTAGACGTTTCTTCTTTAGCTTTTTTCTTTGAAATTTCATCTTGTTTCTTTTGAAGTTCTTCTTGCTTTTCTTGAATCTTTAGTTGTTGAATCTGAGAATCAACATCTTTTATTTTTTGATTTAATTCATCCATTTTAGCTTTTTTCTCTTTTGCATCCATTTCTTTAGCCATCAATGCTTGTTTTTCTTCTTTAAGTTCTTGTTTTTGCTTTAGAAGATTTTGCATCAAACCGCTTTCTTTTGTATCTTGTTTATTAGCAATACTAGAATTACCATTAACAACATTTTTATTTTTGTCATTGGTTGAATTAATATTAAGATTTCTGAATAAGTTGTTTCGATTTGAATTTATAGTTATACTGCTCATTGTCAACTTTTCCTCCTTCAATTATTTTATCGGAATTATATGGGAAAAGATAAGGGCATAACATATAAAACAGTTAATAATATTAATTAAAATTTATAGGAAAGGTTATGAAAGATAGTATCTCTTTAAAATTAGGGTTGACTATATCCTAAGGTAATGGATTAGAATAATGTTATGGAGGGAAATGAATTGAAAATTGGTGAATTTGCTAAAAAATCAGGAGTAACAGTGAAAACATTACTTCATTATGACAAAATTGGATTACTTAAGCCTAGTGAAAAAACTGATTCTGGATATAGAATTTACTGTGAAGAAGACTTATTAAAGCTTCAGCAGATTACAACCTTAAAATTCATTGGGTTGTCGCTAAATGAAATAAGTCATATATTACATGAAAGTGGAGAAAACCTAGAGAATATGATAAGCATTCAAAAGAAAGCTTTGGAAGAAAAGAAGAAACATATTGAGGCCGTAATTGATGTTTTTAATAAAGCACAAAATACGGCAAAGAAAAATGGTTTTCTAGATGCGAGTAATCTGATTGATATCATAAAAGTAACTAATATGGAAAGTAGGGTTAGGGAACAATATAAAACAGATAAGAACTTAAATATTAGAAGTAATCTTCATAGCTATAATGTAAATAAAATAGATTTTGACAAATGGTGTTTTAATCAGATAAGTTTCTCACCAAACGCAAATGTATTGGAACTTGGATGTGGAACAGGAAAGCTTTGGTTTAAGAATAAAGATTATATAGAGAATACTTTAAATATTACAATATCCGATTTTTCTAGAAGTATGATTAGAATCGCAAGAAATAGATTAAAAGATGTATATCATGATTTTAATTATGAAGAAATTAATGCTGAAGAAATACCTTATAATGATGAAACTTTTGATATAATCATCGCTCAACATATGATTTACTTTGTTCCAGATATAGAAAAGGCTTTAGCTGAGATACAAAGAGTACTAAAGTCTAATGGTGTATTTTATGTGACAGCTAATTCTTGTAATTCTATGAAGGAATTAAATAGACTTTCAGAAAATTTTGCGCCTAATTCTGGGTTAGATAACAATGGGTATTCAGAAAGATTTGACCTAGAGCACGGAAGAGGAATTCTTGAAAAATATTTTCATAAAGTAGATGTTGAAATTTTAGATGGTAAAATAATAGTAGATAAGGCTGAACCAGTAGTATCATATAAAGCTTCAACTATTCAAGGAAGTTCAATACTTGTTGGTGAAAAGAAAAAAGAATTTACGAAATATTTAGAAGAATATATTAAGAAAAATGGAGATATATCAATAACAACTAAAACATGTATGTTTAAAGCAGTGAAATAAGAATATTTAGATTTCAAAGTAGAGAATGTATTAGAAAAGAATTAATGGATAATATATTAATTTTATTCAATTATGAGATTGACAGAAAGAATAGCACAATATATAATGAATACGATAAATGGAATGGCGTTTTATATATGGAACAGTGGGGTGAGTTTTTTGAACACTGCAATTCTAAGAGGAATAGAAATTTTAAGGTTTGTTGGGCAAAGTGATGAACCTGTAACAATTGCTGAAATAAGTAAATATCTTAATATACCTAAGACCAGTGTATTTAATATAGTTAATGCATTGGTAAGTGAAAAGTTTCTATCAATAGAAAACATGAAACTGAAGAGTTATGAATTAGGGGTAGGAGTCTTTGAACTTGGAAGCTTATATTTAAATAAGATGGAATTAACTAAGATATCTAGTACTTTTTTGGAAAAGTTGTCTAATGATATTGGAGAAACAGTATTTTTAGCAGTAGTAAATGATAATGAACTTGTATATTTAGATAAGCATGAGTCAAAAGGTACTTTAAGAACAACTGGTAATTTGGGATCTAGAACATCAATGTATTCAACAAGTTTAGGTAAGGCTATTTTAGCAACTTATAATAGTGTGCAATTAAATAATTACTTTGAACAGATTACATTTATTCCTAAAACTAAAAGTACAATAACTAATAAAGAATGCTTAATGGAAAATTTAGATTTAATTAGAGAAAGAGGATACTCTATTTCTGATGAGGAAAATGAGGAAGGACTATTTTGTGTAGCTGTGCCTATATATAATAGGATGGGTCAAGCAATAGCAGCAGTATCCATTTCTACGTTAAAGATGAAAATTAATGATGAGCGTATTGGAGTGTGTGCAGAACTTATAACTAAAGTTGCACTGGATATTTCAAAAAAATTAGGATATAAAAAAGAAAGTTTATTTTAATTTTTGAGATGATTTTAGCAATCATCTCAAAAAAATAATCAATATATAGAATGGTGTTTCAAATATGAAACGCAAGGAGGCTTTATGTTTAAAGGAATTTATACACCAATAGTGACTATTTTCAATGAAGAAGGGAAGATTGATAAGAAAAGTTTAGAGATTTTGATTGAGAAATTAATAAAAGACGAAGTAAATGGAATTGTCATATTAGGATCAATTGGAGAATTTTTTAATTTTTCTTCTTTAGAAGAAAAAAAAGATTATATTAAGTTTGTATCTAAAGTTATAAATGGAAGAACAAAATTAATAGTTGGGACTGGAGATAACAATATAGAAGAAGTTATTGAATTAAATAAATGTGCAAGTGATGTAAAAGCAGATGCTGCTTTAATTATAACTCCATATTTTTTTGGTTTAGATGAAAATTATATATACGAATATTACTCAATAATAGCTAAGAATACAGAATTACCAATTATAATTTATAATTTTCCTGCTAGGACATCTGTAAACGTATCATATGAATTAGTGTTAAGATTAGCAAATGAATTTAATAATATTGTTGGAATTAAAGATACTACAGATTCTATTAGCAATATTAGAAGGTTCGTCCAAAAAGTTAAGAAAGTTCGTAAAGATTTCTGCGTAATTTCTGGGTTTGATGAATACTTAATACCTAATTTATTATCTGGAGGAGACGGCATTATAGGTGGATTAACCAATGTAAATGCGAAATTATTTATAGATACGTATAAAGCCGTTTTAGATAAAGACTTTGAAAAATTATTTATACTCCAAGATAAAATAAATAGATTGACTGAATTATATGATTTGACAAATCCATTTATAGTGGGACTAAAAGAAGCAGTTAATATATCTTTAAAGTTAGATATGAATACATCTATCAGAAATTATAATATTAAAATAAATGATGATATAAAAAAGAAAATAAAAGAAATTATTGAGAAATAAATAGATGATTATGTCTAGATTATACTAAATATTTAAAGTAATTAATTTTTGAAAGGAGATTTCTAATGTTAGAGAATTCTATAATACCAAAAAGTATTCCAGAGCGTAAGCTTTGGTCACAATTTGATTCACTTCAAATGGGAATGGATTGGGATGAGGAAGACATAAAAAAACCTCAAATACTTATTGATGATGTATTTGGGGATAGCCATCCAGGAAGTTCTCATCTTATGGGATTAACACATCAAGTAAGTATTGGTGTGTATGAAAAAGGAGGGCGTCCAGGACAATTTCACGTTACTGATGTTTGTGATGGGTGTGCTCAAGGGCACAATGGAATGAATTTTGTATTAGCTTCAAGGGAGGTTATTGCAGATATGGTGGAAATCCATGGATCATTTGTTTCATGGGATGGAATGGTCTTAATTTCTTCATGCGATAAATCAATTCCAGCTCACCTTAAAGCAGCCGCACGTATGGATATGCCAGCTATATTTGTTCCAGGGGGTAGTATGAGACCCGCACCATATATGTCTACATCCATTAAAGCTGGAGATATTTCATTAAGAGAAAAGAAAAAAGATGCTATAACTGCTCAAGAAGTTCGTGATTTTAAGTTGACTGGCTGTCCGTCTGTAGGAGCCTGCCAATTTCTTGGAACTGCAAGCACTATGCAGTGTATGGCTGAAGCATTGGGTTTAGCTTTACCAGGAAGTGCACTTGCACCTGCAACAATGCGAGATATAACAGCTATGGCTAGAAAAGCTGGTAAGCAAATTATGAATTTAGTTAAAGCTAATATTACTACAAAGGATATACTTACGCCAGAAGCATTTTATAATGCAATTGTTGTCCATGCAGCTATAGGTGGATCAACTAATGCAATGTTGCACCTTCCAGCTATAGCTCATGAGCTCGACATAGAATTAAAGCCAGAACTATTCGATGAGATCAATCATAAGATTCCACATATAGGAAACATATATCCTAGTGGAGAGTATCCAACTGAAGCCTTTTGGTTTGCTGGTGGTATTCCTATGGTGCAGTGGTTGTTAAAGGATTATTTAAATTTAGATGTACTAACAGTAACAGGTAAGACCCTAAAAGAAAATCTTGAGGATATAAAAAATGATGGTTTCTTTGACAGAATAGAAGGATATCTTCATAATTATGGATTGAATCGTGAGCAATTAATAAAACCAGTTGAGACAACAAAGGAAATGGGATCTATTGCAGTTTTGAAAGGAAATTTAGCTCCAGAGGGTGCCGTTATAAAATATGCAGCAGTATCAGAAAATATGATGTATCATGTGGGAGCTGCAAGAGTATTCGATTGTGAAGAAGATTGTCATAATGCTGTAATTGAAGACAAGATTAATCCAGGAGAAGTCTTGATTATACGATATGAGGGTCCAAGGGGATCTGGAATGCCAGAGATGCTTATGACAACAGAGGCTATAGTATGTGATAGCAGATTAAATGGATCAACAGTTTTATTAACGGATGGGCGATTTTCAGGAGCTACAAGAGGACCATGTGTTGGACATATATCGCCTGAGGCGGCAACAGGAGGGCCAATTGCGTTAGTGAAAGATGGGGATTTAATTGAACTTGATATAAAGGGACGAAAGTTAAATATCGTGGGAGTCAAGGGAAAATTATATCAATTGGAAGAGATAGATAAAATATTAGAAGAAAGAAAAGCAAATTGGAGTATTCCTAAAACAGAACCAAGAAAAGGGATATTTGGACGTTATACAAGGGGAGCTGTATCAGCAATGAAGGGTGCTTATTTAGAGTAATTATACAATAATAAGTATTTTGTAAACGATTGTTGATAATAGATTAATTTAGCATAAAATATCTGAACTTCATAGGGGAAAGTTAAAAATCAAAGTCTATTTACAGGTAGGAACACCTATGACAAATGGAATTATATCAGGAGCTTATTAATTTTTATGATTTAGATAAAAAATATAAATAAATATTTAATTAGTTAAAGGAGAGAAGTTAATAATGAAAATTAAAAATCCAATATTAAGAGGATTTAATCCAGACCCAAGTATTTGTAGGGTAGGCGAGGACTATTATATTGCAGTATCCACTTTTGAATGGTTTCCTGGAGTACAAATTTATCATTCTAAAGATTTAATTAATTGGAATTTAGTCGCTCGTCCTCTAAATAGAATCTCACAACTTGATATGAAAGGAAATGCTGATTCGGGCGGTATATGGGCTCCTTGTTTAAGCTATAGTGACAATAAATTTTGGCTAATCTATACAGATGTAAAAGTTACAAAAGGAATTTGGAAAGATTGCTACAATTATTTGGTTACTTGTGAAACTATCGATGGAGATTGGAGTGAACCAGTTAAGTTAAACGGTTCAGGTTTTGATCCTTCTTTATTCTATGATAAAAATGGGAAAAAGTATTTATTGAATATGCTGTTTGATAATAGGGTATACAATCATAGATTTGCAGGTATTGTAATGCAAGAATATTCCCCAGAAGAAGAAAAATTAATTGGAGAATCTAAACTAATTTTTAAGGGTACAGATCTTAAATTAACAGAAGGGCCTCACTTATATCAGATTGGTGATTATTACTATCTTTTAACGGCTGAAGGGGGAACTAAATATGAGCATGCTGCAACAATAGCACGTTCTAAAAATATAGAAGGACCTTATGAAGTACATCCGGATAATCCTATTCTTACCGCATGGGACAAGCCTAGAAATGAATTACAAAAATGTGGGCATGCATCTATTGTACACACTCATACTGATGAATGGTATTTAGTTCATTTAACCGGAAGGCCACTTCCATCAGATGAAGTTCCTGGCACTGAAGTGAGAGGATATGATAAAGAAACAGGAAAACCACTTCCACATACAGCACCAAGAGGGTATTGTCCACTTGGAAGAGAGACAGCTATTCAAAAGCTTGAGTGGATTGATGGGTGGCCATATGTAGTAGGCGGAAAAGAAGGTTCAATAGAAATTGATGCTCCTAATATGAAAGAAGTAAAATGGGAACCTAGCTTTAAGGAATTAGATCATTTTGACAATGATAAATTGAACATTAATTTTCAATCACTACGTATTCCATTGACTGAAGATATAATGTCCTTAACAGAAAAGCCAGGAAATATGAGATTATACGGAAAAGAATCATTAATATCTAAATTTACACAGGCTTTAGTTGCTAGAAGGTGGCAATCTTTTAGCTTTGATGCGGCAACAAGTGTGTCATTCAATCCAGATACTTTTCAGCAATCGGCTGGGCTTGTATGTTATTACAATACAGAAAATTGGACAACAATTGATGTAACTTGGAATGAAGAAAAAGGAAGAGTAATTGATATTGTTTCTTGCGATAACTTTGAATTTTCACAACCGTTAGCTCAAAATATGATTCCAGTGCCAGAAAATGTTGAATATGTACACTTTAAAGTAGAAGTTAGAGTTGAAGAATATAAGTTCTTTTATTCATTTGATGGGGTGGAATGGAAGGAGATACCTATAAGTTTTGAATCTAAAAAATTATCAGATGACTATGTAGGTGGAGGCGCGTGCTTTACAGGAGCATTTGTAGGGATGCACTGTCAGGATGTTAGCGGAAATAATAAATCGGCTGATTTTCATTATTTTATGTATAAAGAGAATCTAATATAGCTTTATTAAAATATGAATCACTTACTAAACAGATAAAGGTAAACGATTTATTTTGTGTTTTTATCAAAATGAGTTATAAATATATGATTTTCAAAATATTGAACTAGTCAAAGGTTGCGGAATTCCGCAACCGACTATATAAATACTAAATTATAAGGAGGATAGCTATTTAGAGAATACAAAATTTTATAAAAGTGTATGAACAAAAATCTTATAAATTAAAAATGGAGGATGGATTTTAAATGAATATCAGTCAAGTAACATCTAAGATTTCTGAAAAAATTACTATGAAAGAAAAGGTGGGTTATGCCACAGGAGATTTAGCTTGTAACTTTATTTATCAAACAGTAAGTAGTTATTTACTATTCTTCTATACAGACGTTTTTGGAATTTCCGCTGCAGCAGCTGGATTCATGTTTCTGATAGTAAGACTGTTTGATGCTGTAATGGATCCACTAATTGGGACAGTAGTGGATAAAACGAATACAAAATACGGAAGGTTTCGTCCATATATCTTATATGGTGCTTTTCCCTTTGCAGGAGTAGCTATCCTTTGTTTTACCACTCCAGCATTTTCAGATCCTATAAAATTAGTATATGCTTATGTTACTTATATACTATTATCAGTAACTTATTCAGTAGTTAACATTCCTTATGCAGCACTTACTTCAGCGATCACTCAAGATAACAAGGAAGTTGTTAGCTTGACATCTATTAGAATGTTATTTTCAAATACCGGGGGATTAATTGTTTCTTTTGGTGTACCTCTTTTAGCTGGAATATTTACAAATATGACTGGAAAAACAAGCACAGGATGGCAAATTACCATGTCAATAATGGGGATTTTAGGTGCACTTCTACTAATATATTGCTTCTTGAATACTCAAGAGCGTGTCCGAATTGATCATTCCGAAGATGCAAAAATTAATGTTAAAGATATTTTTATTCAATTAAAGTCAAATCGTCCACTAGTTATTATATGTCTTTTTTTCATTCTTAATTTTGGCGTTAACTCAATCGTTAATTCTGTTGGAATTTATTACGTCACTTATAATGTTGCAAGGCCAGATTTAGTAAAATGGTATGGTCTAATGGGAACTCTCCCAGCATTAATACTTATGCCGTTAATGCCATCAATGTATAAATGGATGGGAAAGAAAAAATTACTATTTACTGCTTTATCTTTAAAAACAATTGGGTTAATAGCTTTATTTGTTATTCCTGCAACAATGGTTCCACTTGTATTTGCAGGACGACTAATCGCAGCATTAGGAACTATTACTGCAGGTGCCTTCACATGGGCGCTAATTCCTGAAACTATTGATTATGGACAATATAAGACAGGCAAACGTGCAAGTGGTGTTATTTACGCGTTAGTTGGATTTTTCTTTAAGTTTGGTATGGCAATTGGAGGAATTGTTCCAGGATTAATTTTAGCGAAATTCGGTTACGTTGCAAATCATGCTCAAACTGCTACAGCATTACATGGTATTTTAATCACAATGACTGCAATTCCAGTAATATTTGTAATCATTGAACTTGTTGCAATATTCTTCTATAACTTAGATGAAAAAGAACATAAAAGAGTATTGAGTGAATTAAATACAAGAGTATAATTTATGAAAATTTATTCTATATATAAGACTAGGTGTTGAGGGAAAATATTTGTGTAAAAGTAATTGTTATGTTTTAAAGATTCATAGATGTGTTTGGATAAGCACATGAAATGTTGTCAGCCTATATAAAATAATAGAAATGTCCAATTATTAGTAAAAGGGAAACCTCTCTATAGATATCAAATTTATAGTGAGGTTTTTTGTGTTATAAAAAATTATAGAATTACTTAAATTTCATATTTTTTCATATATGTCTTGAATTTGGTACATAAATTGATATAATAGTAAATGAAATTCATTATCAATTAAATAGTGAAAAGAAAAATTAATGCAATTAAAATCCATACCATCATTAATTTCGGTGATTAATTAGCCAGAAAGATAAATCAATCATGATTATCAAAAGGAAAAATATATTTTATTATTCGGGGGGAAACAGTTATGTACCAAAGATTACATGAACTTATATCAGGAGATCCAATAAATAAGAAAATAAAAAAATCATTCTTAATAATCAATATGTTTACAATAATAAGCATGATTATAATAGTAAGTATTTTATATATGTTTTCTTATAAAACTAATTTGTCATATAGGAAATCATATGCACTTTCAGATAATATATCAAATATGAGAATTAGTCTACAAAAAATAGATAAAAATCTTTATAAAGCAATAGCTGAGGAAGATGTGGAGAAAGAGCAAAAATATTTAGAATTAGTAAATGAAGAAGTAGAAGAATTCGATAGTAATTCTAAAATTTTAAAAGAAACACTACCTGATTATGAACTAATTGATGAGATTAATTCATCTGTAGAATTAGCCGCAAAAAGTAGAAGTGATATAGTGGAATTGATAAATAAGAAAGAGAAGATATCAGCCTTAGCAATAATGGAAAATACATATTCTTATCAAATAGATGGCATAGCAGATAAAGTTATAGAAGTATATAAACAGTCTCAAAAACAAACATCTAATTTTTTACATAAGGTAGATATAATTAACAATATAATATTAGGATTTATAATAATCATAATGATCAGTACATTAATAATAACGTCAACAATAAGCGGTGTGTTGACAGATATATTTATTAAAGGAATTAATAATATAAAAGAAATATCTGAAGAATTATTATATGGAAATCTCAAAGTTGAAAGTAGCTATGAATCTACAGATGAAATGGGGGAGATGGCAAGTAATCTGATTAGCGCTATAGAGATGATAGACTCATATGTAGATGATATTACAACAATTTTAGAAAAAATATCAGTTGGAAATTTGGATATAGAGTTAGAGAAAAATGTGCAATATAAATGCGATTTTATTCCTATACAAGAGTCGCTTGAGAGTATTATAAACACATTAAATAGTGATTTCTATGGTATATGCAGGGCGGTAGAGTTAACATCAAATAGATCAGAACAAATATCACTAATTACAAAAGAACTATCAGATGGAGCTACAAATCAAGCAAGTATAATAGAAAAACTTTTAGACAATTTTAATAAAATATTAACCAAAGTTACTATAAACGCCCAAAATGCAGAGGAAGCTAACAAAGTATCGGAAAGTACCAAGAATATTGTATCTGAAGGAAATCACAAAATGGAAGAGTTAATGAAATCTATAGAGGAGATTGCTGAATCTTCCGATCAGATTTCAAAGATTACAAGCTCTATAGAAAATATAGCATCACAAACAAACCTTTTGGCGCTGAATGCAGCTATTGAGGCTGCGAGAGCTGGAGAAACTGGAAAAGGATTTGCGGTGGTAGCTAATGAAGTTAAGAGCTTAGCCGAACAGTGCTCAAATGCAGTTAAAAATACTAATATGTTAATAGGAAATTCTTTATTTGCAGTTAAAAAAGGTGAAGATTTAGCAAAAGAGGCCTCGAATTCATTACAAAATATAGTGGTTAATGTAGATAATAGTGCTAAATTGGTCAACGAAATATCACTAGCATCACAAGATCAAACAAATGAGATAATGAAAATGACAACGAGAGTTAACCAAATCTCTGAAGTTATACAGATTAACACAGCTAAGGCACAAGAAACTGCGGCATCAACTGAAGAATTATCACTTCAAGCCCAAAATATAGCTGAAAAGATGTCTAAATATGATTTAAAATCAAAGTGAAAGAATAGGGATCATGAAAAGATATATAAGCAATAAAAAATTAGAGAAAATAAAAGCAAATACTATTAAGTAAAAGATAATTTAATAGTATAGAAATATATAGTAAGAGAAAAAAAATAAAGGACAAAAACTGATTTTGACCTTCTTTGACCTTTGAGCTATAATTTACTTGTAAAAACAAATAATAAATATCTTAAGGAGGTCTTAGTATGTTTGGATTGATACCTTTTAGAACTAACGGATTAGATAAGAAGGGAGGCTCAATTGAAGATTTTTTCAATGGATTTTTCAATGATGATTTCTTTTCGCCAATGAGTTTGGGTTTTGGAAATAACCAAAAATTTAATGCTGATATAAGAGAAACTCAAAATGAATATTTAGTTAGTGCAGAATTACCAGGTGTTAAGAAAGAAGATATAAATCTTGAATATAGAGACAATACTTTGATTATTTCTGCTCTTAGAAATGAAGAAATAAATGAAGAAAAAGATAATTATATTAGAAGAGAAAGAACTTATGGAAAAATATCAAGGGCTTTTCATGTTGAGAATGTTGATAGATCGAGAATTTCTGCAAAATTTCAAAATGGGGAATTACAAATTATATTACCTAAATTAAACGAAGCTATAAGAGATGATAGTAGAATTTTAATTCAATAGTTTATAGATTAAACAAAATATATCATATGGAATTTGATGTATCAAATATTAGTAAAATGAAATGAATAGAGAAGTTATTTAAGAGATAGTTGAATCATACAATTATTGTGGGTTCTCGACTATCTCTTTAATTATTTCTGTTGGATATAGCATTTAATCTATAGCATATTTGAAATTATATATGGTATAAATTAATCAGTATCTAATCTGGAGCAAAAAAACAATAATATATAGTGTACACGATAAAATATGCAATTTTAAATTAGTAATTAACAAGTTTAGATTTATGGTATAATTATTTAGAATTTAATACAATAGTTTTCGGGAAGGTAAATACATATATGAAAGAAGCAATACTTACAGTAAAAAAAGAATTTGTTAAGAAATATAAAAATGGATATCCTTTAATTCTTGGAGAAGCTTTTGATAATATAAAAGATTTAAAAGAGGAAGGTCAAATCATAACCCTTATAGATGAAAAAAAGACTTTCTTAGGAAAGGGGTATTATGGAAAACAAAATAAAGGCTGTGGCTGGATTTTAAGTAATAGTAAAAATAGTAATTTGGATTATAAATTTTTCTATGATAAGATTAGAAATGCATTTTCCAAAAGAATGAAGTTTTATCATTCAAAAGACACGACTGCATTTAGAGTATTTAATGGTGAAGGTGATGGAATAGGAGGTCTTACGATTGACTATTTCGATGAATATTATCTCATCACTTGGTATAGCAGAGGTATATATACATTTAAAGACAATATAATTAAAGCTATAAAAAGCTTAGTTTCTTTTGACGGCATATATGAAAAAAAGAGATTTGAAGAAAATGGCATGGTTGTAGATGAAGATAGCTATGTTTGCGGAAGAAAAGCACCTGAACCTCTTATAGTTAAAGAAAATAAAGTTAATTTCTCAATTTATTTAAATGATGGTGCCATGGTTGGGGTATTTTTGGACCAAAAGGAAGTAAGAAAGTCTATCAAAGATAAATACTCCAATAATAAAAGAGTTTTAAATACTTTTTCATATACAGGAGCATTTTCAATGGCAGCTGCAAAAGGTGGTGCTATTACTACAAGTGTTGATTTAGCAAGCCGAAGTCTAGAAAAAACAACTGAAAACTTTACTATAAATAATATTGATTTTACAAAACATGAAATAATTGTTGAAGATATTTTCCTATATTTTAAACGTGCAAAAAAGGAAGAATTAAAATTTGACGTGGTTATTCTTGATCCACCAAGTTTTGCAACATCAAAAGATAATAGATTCAGTGCAGCAAAAGACTATAAAGAATTGGTTAAATCAGCTATAGATATAACAGAGGATGAAGGTGTAATTGTAGCTTCAACAAACTGTGCCACTTTTAATATGGGCAAATTTAAAAAGTTTATAGATGAAGCTTTTAAAGAATCACATAGAAATTATGAAATTCTAGAAGAACATACTCTTCCAGAAGATTTTGCAGTTACAGATAAATTTCCTGAGGGAAATTATTTAAAAGTTGTGATTGTAAGAATGTACTAAAGAAAGTAACAGAAAAAATTAATAAATAAAATGAGGAAAAAAATAATTATACAAAAATGAAATGAGTAGAAAAGTTAGTTAAGAGATAGTTAGAGAATCATACAATTATTGCGCGTTCTCTACTGTCTCTTTAATTATTTCTATTGAATATAGAATTTAATGTATAGCATATTTGAAATTATATAATAGTATAAATTAATCAGTATTTAAATTATAGAAAGGAATTCTATATGAATCTAATAAATAGCCTTTATGTTAAATATTTATCAAGGTTCGATGATATACCATATAGGATTAAGTTTCAAAATAATAAAGAATTTATTATAGGGAAGGGTACACCTCAATTCGAAATAAATATTAAGGGGGAAATAAGTAAAAAAGACTTAATTAGAAGTACGTTCCTTGCGATTGGTGAAGCTTATATGAAAGGGAATATAGAGATAAAAGGAGATTTATTTGAAGTTATAAATATATTTATTAGTCAGATTGATAAATTCTCATCAGGTAGTAAGCAAGTAAAAAATACGATTTTTCAATCCAATTCTTCAAAAAAACAAAAAGGTGAGATTCAAGAGCATTATGATATAGGAAATAATTTCTATAGCTTATGGCTTGATGATACTATGACATATTCATGTGGATATTTTAAATCAAATAATGATAGTTTGCATGACGCGCAAATTAATAAAATTAATCATATACTAGCAAAGTTAAACATAAAAGAAGGCATGAGCGTCTTGGATGTAGGATGTGGGTGGGGATCTTTACTTATTGAAGCAGCAGAAAAATATAGTGTTCATGGTATTGGAATTACATTAAGCCAAGAGCAATATAAAAAATTTAATGAAAGAATAAAAGAAAGAAAGCTTGAAAAATTACTAGAAGTTAGACTTATGGATTACCGAAATTTAGCTGAAAGTGGATTATCATTTGATAGAGTTGTAAGTGTTGGTATGATTGAGCATATAGGAAGAGAGAATTATGAACTATTTATAAAAAATATTGATTCTGTCTTAAAACCAAAAGGTCTATGTTTATTGGATTATATTAATTCGTTAAAAGAATATTCTGTAGATCCATGGATTAAAAAGTATATTCTTAAAGAAGCAGTTATTCCAAGTTTTAGAGAAATTATAGACATTTGTAGTAATTATAATTTCCATACTATCGATGTTGAAAATCTTAGAAGGCATTATGTTAAGACTTTACTATATTGGAGAGAGAATTTTAATAACAATCTAAGTGAAGTTTCTAAAATGTTTGATGAAGAATTTATAAGAATGTGGGAACTTTATCTTTGTTCATGTGCGGCAATGTTTAATAATGGAATAATAGATATTCATCAATTACTAATTTCTAAAGGAATAAATGATGATCTTCCTATGACAAGAGAATATATGTATAATAAATAAAAATTATATATTATACATATAGGTAATTATTAGGTGGTAATACGAGATAACAATATAATTTATTAAGAAGCGTAAGAACGACTAGATATAATTTAAAATTATGAACGAGAAAATACAATCAATGGAACAGTGTTTTATTTAATGTTAAAATAAGTATGTAACTAATAGCATATATGTTGAAATAGTAAACTTATATTTAAAATTATAGTAGGCTAAGGCCAAGAGTTCAATTAAGATAGAAATGTGGAAACTTAATAATAACATATATATTTATAATAACTAAAGTTAAAAAGGAATGATTAAAGTGATACTAATGATAGATAATTATGATTCGTTTGTATATAATCTGGTCAGATATTTTGAAGAAATCGGGGAAATTGTAGATGTAGTTAGAAATGATAAAATTAATATGGAGAGCATAAGAAAGAATAAATATTATGGTATAGTTATTTCACCAGGACCTAAAAATCCCAAGCAAGCAGGCTTGTGCCTAGATATTATTGATAAATTTAAAAATGAAACTCCTATATTTGGTATATGTCTTGGACATCAGTGTATAGGGCATTATTTTGGCGGAGAAATAATTAAAGGTGACAGGCCTATGCATGGTAAAATAAGTGAAGTAATACATAATAATAGTGGGATATTCTATAATGTTAAGAATCCATTAAAGGTAACAAGATATCATTCTCTAATTATTGATAATAAGAAACTCCCAAAAGAATTAGTGGTTACGGCAGAAACGTCAGATGGGGTAATTATGGGGATTAGACATAATGAGCTACCTATATATGGAGTTCAATTCCATCCAGAAGCAGAACTTACGGAAGAAGGCCATAAAATCTTAGAGAATTTTATTTTAGAGTGCAAGAGGTTTAGAAATGATAGATTTTAAGATTAAAGAGTTAAATACATATTATGATCCTTTTTATACATATGATCTTTTTAAAGATAGTGAAGATTCTATATTTTTAGATAGTTCGAAAGAAGATAAATTATTATCAAAGTATTCCTTTATTGGATTGAATCCATATAAAAAATTTATCTCTAGAGGGAGAAAAGTAACTATTGATAATGAAGAATATAATGATGTAGATCCATTTGAAAAATTAGACGAAATTATTGAGAGTTATAAGATCAGTATTAATAGCAATATTCCTTTTGTGAGCGGTGCTATTGGTTATTTTTCTTATGATATAGGAAGAGTGTTAGAGGATCTGCCAGATGAATCAAAGGAAGATTTTAGTATACCTGATAGTATTTTTATTTTCTTTGACAATCTAATAATCTTTGATTTACAAAATAAAAAAACTTATATAACTTCAGTTGGGCAACTTGAACAATCTAAAAATAGCATACTAAGTATAGAAAAGTGCCTAGAGAATTATATTGAGGGGCTTCCAGTAAATTTAGAAAAAACAAATAATGAATTCTTTTCAAATTTTGATAAAGAAGATTATAAAAAAGCTGTAGTATCTCTTAAAGAATATATAAGAAGTGGAGATGTATATATAGCTAATATGACTAGAAGGATATGGTGTAATAATAATGAAAAGCCATATGAAATATATAGAAAATTGAGAAATACAAATAAAGCACCATTTTCAGCATATATGAATTTTAAGGATTTTCAAATAATAAGTTCTTCACCTGAAAGATTTTTATCAATTATAGATGGTAAGATTCAAACAAGACCTATTAAAGGAACTAGACCTAGAGGAAAAGATTATGAGGAAGATGAGAGAAATAGAAATGAGTTAATGGCTTCGGAAAAAGATAAATCAGAGCTTTTAATGATTGTCGATTTAGAAAGGAATGATCTGAGTAAAGTTTGTAAACCTAAATCAGTAAAAGTTACAGAGCTTTTTAAATTAGAGGAGTATGAGAATGTATTTCATCTTGTGGCAACAATAGAAGGAAGATTAAGAGAAAATGTGTCTTCAGTAAAGTGCATAAGGGAGTGTTTTCCTGGGGGATCAATTACAGGAGCGCCTAAAATACGAGCAATGGAAATAATAGAAGAGCTTGAGAAGCTGAAAAGAAATATCTATACAGGCTCTATAGGGTACTTTGATTTAAGAGGAAATAGCGATTTTAACATAGTTATTAGAACTATTATAAAAAAAGGGGATAAAGCTTACTTAGGAGTTGGCGGAGGAATAACATGGGAATCTATTGAAGAAGAGGAGTGGTTAGAGACAATAGACAAAGCTAAAGCGTTGATGGAGGTATTATAGTGAGAAGGATAGTTCATGATTATGATAAAGTAATGCTTGACGATGGAGTATTTTTTGGAAGAGGAATATTTGAAACAATTCTTTGTAAGGAGAAACCTATATATTTAGAAGAGCATTTACAGAGATTAAAAAAAGATATGATGGAATTAAATTTACAGCCATTAGTGGAAGAAAAATTTTTAAGAGATCATTTAAATAAGTTGGAGATAAAAAACAAAGTATTAAAAATAACTGTTACACCTTTAAACATTATAATAACCGAAAGAGAAATTGCATATAAGGATGACGATTATAAAAAAGGAATGTCGTTAACAATTTCAAAGGTAAGACGTAACAGTACTTCACGATTATCCTCTATCAAATCTACATGCTATATAGAAAACATAATTGAAAAAGAAAATGCTAAGAAATTAGGCTACGATGATGTGATATTTTTAAATGAAAAAGGCAATGTTACAGAAACGAGCTGTGCCAATATATTTATGATAAAAAATAATGAAATTTTTACTCCAAATGGTGAAGAGGGATTATTAAAAGGTATAATAAGAGATAAGATTATGAAAAAATTTAAGGTAACCGAAAAAAGTATCACTATAGATGATCTAACACATTCGGAAGAGGTAATTATAACAAATAGCATAATGGGGGCAATGTCTATAAAACAGATTAATGAAACTAAATATAATAGTGAAAAGTTTAGACATATATTTAATGAAAATTTGAGGAGTTAGAATAATACTTATAATTAAAATAAAGCATAAATTTAGCTTTATAAAAATTTTGATATATTGCAATTCACAATCACGGCTAAAATTCTTGCAACATTTTTAGAATTATGATGAAAAATTATTTTTGCAATATATATTTATAAAAAACTTGAAAGAATACTTAGATATTTCTTTCAAGTTTTTTATTTGGCAAATTAATATAAGTGATTCTTAATTAATAATAAGTCTGACAAGTTAAAATATATAATGGAGAGTTTTTAGCAATAAAACATATTATTGTGTAGAAGATGGAAATAAAATTGTGAAATTTTTATTATTCAGTAAGTATTTGCTTAGATAAGTATGCTTAATTATGATAAGATATATTTAGGCATAATCAAAAAAACAATAAGTTCATCTGTCAAGTCTATTTCACATTATAGAGGAAACTCGACTCGCTACGCTCATTGAGCAAGCGATTCGCACCAAATCATTTTTATAGGAGATTAACTCATAAATGAGTTAACTAAGTTCAAGAAACCAAATCATAGATTTGGACTTTTACTTATCTGCTTATCAGCAGATTGCACTAATAGACTTGCTATGAGTCCATTTTTTGCCTAATTAAAAATAATCATGGCATTTTGGATTTGTTATTTTATTTCATATGCCTTATCAGAACTATGAAAATACATAAGGAAGATATAGTATGAATTAGTATAGTTGTTATGGAGAGTTTTATGAGAAAAGATAATTACATATTGAATATAATTGATGAGATAAGAGGAGTTTTAAGTAAAAATAATTATAGAGAGAACAGATACAATAGGGATATAGCATGGTTTGAAGAACGAAAAAGTATTTATGATGATAATATAATACGAATTGCTATTATGGGAATAACTAGTAGTGGAAAATCTACTTTAGTAAATGCACTTCTTGGTGAAAAGATTTTACCCATGGCTATAAGACCTAGTTCAAGTATTATAATTACGGCATCAAAAGGATTAAAGAGACAAGCTGTTATTTATTTTAAGAATAGTGAGCCTAAAGTATTAGAGTCAGAAAATCTAAATGAAGATGCTATAGCAGAATATGCGGATGAGAGCAGGAATCCTGGAAATACGCTTAATGTTACTCAGATTGATATAAAAACACCTTATTTTATGTTAGATGAGAAAATACATATAATCGATAGCCCAGGATTAGATGCATGGAACTTAGAAAATCATGAAAAATTGACATTGGAGATATTACTTCCAACTATAGATATATGCATATTTGTGACTACAGTCAAGGCTAATAGTGATGCAACGAATGCTGAAAAAATTAAGATAGTAAGTGAGAAAGACAAGCAGATAATCCTAGTACAAAATATGATAGATTCAATTGAGGAGAAAATTGGTAGGAATGGAATAGTTGAAGAAGATAAAGTTACTATATTAAAAAAGTATAAAAAGAGAGCAGAGAGGCTCTTAATGGAAATTACAGATGATAAAGAAATATCGGAAGTTATTCAAATATCAGCACTTAATGGGCTGATGGGAATTGTGGATAAAGACAAGGAAAGATATGATAGTTCTAATTTTGAAATGTTTGTTAATGCTATAGAAAATTGTGCGGAAAATACTACTCCAAAGCTTAATGGACAGAGAGCTGAAAGTCTAATAGAAAAAATTAATAGTATAATTTCAACTGATCAAGAAATTATAAAGGGAAATAATTTAGGTGAAATAGAAGAATTAATAAAAGTAAGTAATAAAGAGATTGATAATCTTACAAATAAATTTGAGACTGCTCAGAATGAAATAGCTGAAAAGATTAAAGAAATTGAAAACATTACTTCAAATATAATAAAGGAAATATCATCGGTTCCATCTGAAAATATAGAAGATTATCTAGATATAGTGGATAGAATTAACAATAAAAATTTATATATTGAAAGTGATATTTTAAGCACTGTTAAGAAGTGTGAAAAAGATAAAAGAAGAATATATGATAGTCTTAATTTAGATATAAGATCTTCTTATGTTTTGCCAAGTATCGAAAGTAAAAATATTGAGATTAAGCATAAATATGAAGAAAGAACTGTGTTATTTAAAAAAGAAGGGGTTCTAAATAAGGGAAAAAGATTATTGTCTAATATATTTGACAAGGACTGGGGATATAAAGAAGTTGGATATGACGAGAGAATAATTGATAAAGATGAGACTATTAAGAGGGCCCAAAAAATATGTAGTGAAAATAAGAATAAATATATAAGTATATTAAAGGAATGGAGTAATCAATATACAAAAGCAATAGATACTTTCTATGAGGAAGTAGCAAGAAGAACAGAAGAATTTGAAGAAAAAAAAGAGCAAAATATAGAACTTTATGATATAGGAGAAGTAACTAAGGATCTAATAGGTATTAAAAACAAGCTTTCTAATTTAAGAGTGGATGTGAAAAATGAGGTAGCAATAACAAGTGATAATTATGAAAAAAATATTTCATATAGTATTCCAAAGCTACATTATAATTTTTATATGCTGAGTAATAAAGTTTTAGAAAAGAACTACCTATTAGTTGGAAAATATATAAATAAAAAGTGTAAGGAAAAGTCTAACAATATGGGGCTAAAGCTTTTTTGGACATGGGACATAGATTCTTGCAGAGATTTCATTTCTAGAATGTATGGAATTGATCTAGATTTTGAAGTATGTGAATTAATAAAGAGAGAAGGTTTATATAGTTTTGAAGATATAGCTATTATCTATGAATCTGGAAAAGGTACGCTTAAATTTTATGAAAAACTTAGACAGATAAAAGATATGACTTATAGTATGTTTATTATTTTTAATGGAATACAAATTGGAAATTCTAAGAAGCAGATTTTAGAAAGCAGAAATTTAAACTATTTCTTTAAGGAGAATAGTAATTTATCAGTGAATTTAGTAATAGATTCATGCAGAGAATTTATAAATGCGAATAATATAGAGGAGCTTCTCATAGAAGTTAAAAACCTAAAAGATAAAGTTATTAGTAGGTTCAGTAGTATAAGACCTGAATATATATTAATTAATTCTAAAAATCCAATATATAATATGGCATTAATAGAATCACAAGAAATTCATGAATTTTTGATAAGTGATTATAAAGTTATAAAAGAAAAACTGCTTGAAAATCCTTTATCAAGAGGAGTAGAAGAACAAGAAACTATTGAAAAGATTTTAAGCTATTTTTTGAATACCTCTAAAGAGGAAGGAGTATGAATGAATATATGGAAGAAAGATCAATTTTAATTCAAAGTGATGAAGTTACAAAAAATATAATGGGTGAAATACAGGATGATATGTTAAGTTTACTTTCAAGGGCATCTAGAAATATGACAGAAGAGCTAACTGAGAAATTAAAGCCAGTTGAGAGAAAAATAAATGACTTGCGAGAAAATTTTCAAGAGTTTCATGAAGAAGAATTCGAAGAAAAACTTGAAGATTTAAATAAAAGCATATTAAAAATAAGAGAAATGACAGAAACGAAATTAGAATCAGTAATACAAAAGAGTGTAGAAGAACAAAGTAAGGTGTTATTTGAATCTATAGAAGAAAGATTGGCAATATTAGGATTAAAAGTAGTAAAAGATGCAGCAAGTAATAAAGAAGCGATTTTAGATAAATTAGATAATATTAACTTAGATAAGATAGAAGAAAAAGTAGACTTGGTTGAAAAATCTATTGAAAATAAAGTTGAATCTTTAGAAAAATCTATGGAATATAATCTAATTGATAATAAAAATTCAATTTTAGGAAAAATTAAGGATATTGACAGTAAAATTGAAGATAAAGATAGTATAATAGAATTAATAAGTAAATTAGAGGATGAGCTTAATAATAAGATTGATTATATACAGGAAGAGGTAGAGTGGGGAAATAAATCATTCTTTTCTAAGCTTTTTGGAAGAAGGAGATAATAGGCGATGACATATATAAATTTAATAGAAGATGAAAGGTTTTATAGGTTATTAGAAAAATATCTTAACAATGAGAAGCAAGGTATAGATTATAACAGATACTTTGAACATTTTATTGAGAATTTGAATAAGAAAGAAATAATAGTTCCAGTTTTAGGCATTCAAGGTGCAGGAAAGAGTAGCTTTTTAAATGCCATACTAATGGAGGATAATATATTACCTACAGATGTTGATGAAACAACTTGCGTACCAGTTGAGGTTAGATATGGAGAAAATACTGATGAAGCTGTAGTATATTATCTAAATGGCAGAAAAGAATCTATACGTATAAAGGAATTGGAAAGATATGTACATAATGATTATAATGAAGCCAATAATCTTAAAGTATCTAAAATAGTATTATATAACAAGAGCGAGGTTTTAAAAGATGATATAGTACTTGTGGATTTGCCTGGTGTTGGAAGTTTGACACCGCAAAATCAGAAGACTACTTTAGAATATGTAGACAAGCTAACGGCAGGAATATTTTTAATCAGGACAAATCCACCAATTACAAGATCAGAGAAAAATTTTATAAATGCTTTGTGGCCTAAATTAGCTAATACTATTTTCGTTCAAAACAAATGGAATGATGAAAGTATTGAAGATGCAAATGAGGCAAGAGAACATAACTCTGGCGTATTAAGTAGTATAAGTTATTCTCATAATGAAGAAAGAGATATAAAAGTTGATATAGTAAATGTTTATGAGGCTGTAAAAGGAAAATTCACTGGAGATGAGGCAGCTTATAATAATTCAGGAATAGTTAAAGTAATAGAAGAAATTAAAAATATTTCGAAAGAATATAATAAAGATTTAATGAAGGTTTTAAGCCAAAGAGTTGATGAAGCTTTAAGAAACATTAATGATAAGATAACTACTTATAAAACTTTAGCATTAAATGAGGACAATCAAAATACTTTAAAAAAGGAAGAAAGAATCAAAGAGATAAAAACAATGTTATCGGAGAATAAAAGAAAATTAAGAGATTTTCGAACTTATGCGGAAGATGAAATGAATAATATTATAGATAATTCATCTAAAATAATAAAAGAGAACATTGAAAATTTAAGAATAGAATTAAGAAGAATTATAAATAAAGGAATAGTTGATGGTAATAGGCTTAGCTTAATATATAAAGAAACATCTGATAAAGCCATAAATGATATAATGGATGAGATTTTGAACAGTATTGGTGAATTTATAAAAAATATAAATAGCAGATTTGAAAATATAAGAATAAAAGGTTTTAATGGAACCTATGAGAATATATCATTCTTTAATAAAAAGAGTTCAATAAAGTATGAAAAGTCGATTCCGGCATTACTTGGGGTATCAACCGGGGTAATAGGGACGGTTGGAGCAGTGGGAATGCTTGGCGGCCCTGTAGGAATTTTGGTTGGAATGGGAATAAGTTTAGCCTTTTCTTTGATTGGAGATCATATGAGGAAAAAAATAGTTGAAAGTAGAGCTCATTATACTTTAAAAGATTTGGAGCCAATGATAGAAGATTTAGAAATATATTTAAAAGAAGAAATAACCGGAGATCTAATGGCAAAACAAAAGGAAATAGATGAATCCATAAAGGCAATGAAATCTAATCTAGAAAATATCTTTAAACAAGATATGGAAGACTTGGAGAAACAGTATGAAACTAATTATAACGAAGAAAATATTTTAGAATTTGAAAAAGATTTAAAAATATTAAGGGAATTAATCGAGGAATATAAGGAGAAATAAATATTATGAATATTTTTAAAAACTGCGTTGATAGACAAAACAGGATTGATAAGGTAGTTAATATTCTTGATAATGATGAAATTACAGCAAAGAATTTATTAATAAAGGATAGAATAATTAATCCAGCTCACTATATTGTTATGCTAGGCGAGACTAGCTCAGGAAAAAGTGCGTTAATAAATAGTATTTTTCAAAGGAAAATACTAGTGGAGAGCGTTAAACCAACAACTGGAATTGTAACAGAAGTTATAATAGATGAGAGTTCTGAAGAAACATTATTTGCTATAAATAATGATTTGAGTATAGATGTTTTGGATGATGATAGTTTTTCGAATCTTACAGTAAAACCAGATGGTAATATAAATAGATTAAGATATATTGGACCGTGCAAAGATTCGAGGTATTCTGGAATGAGGATTTTCGATACTCCTGGATATGGATCACTTGTTGAAAGGCATGAAGAAGTTTTAAAGAACTTTATACCAGAAAGCGATTTTATAATATATGTTGTGTCATATAAAACTGGAATTGGAGAAGATGATTTTCAGTTCTTAAAATATGTTGGCGAAATTATAAACGATAATGTGGAAGTTGTACTTGCAGTAAATATGTGCCCACAAAATATAGATATGGATAATAAAAGAATCAATGAAATTAGAAATAGCGTTTCTGAATGTATCCATAAAGATATAGAAACATTTCTTATTGAAAGCAGTATTGAAAAGAATCCTGACACAGATAAGCTCTGGAACTATATATACAAAAAAGTTAATGACCCAGATAAAGAAGGAGAGCTTTCAGAAACTTTAAAGAATTATCAGGATTACTTATTGCGTGAATGCGATATAAAAATTAGTTCCAGAATTGCGGAAATAGAATGCAAAAAAGAAGAGGTAGTAGAAAAAGCTAATGTAATTAAGGAATTTTTAGATAAAAAAGATGAGATATTAGATGTTATAGAAAACGGATTTGTAAAAATAAAATTAAAAGCAGTAAGGCTTATAGGAAAATCCGATATGAAAATCAAAGAGAATATTACGAACTATATATACGATGAAAGTAAATGGTCAATGAAGGAAGAAACCTTCACCTTAATGCAGCACTACTATGTTCCAAAGTTAACAAGCGAGGAAACTGAAAACTTAAATACCTATATTGAAGATGAAGTTATTAATTTAGATAGAGAAGTTGAGAACATTCTAAACACAGAAATTATTAAGCTAAAGGAGAATGTTAAAAGAAGTACACCTTCATATAACAAGGTTGTAGAAGATATCATAGAAAAGCATAGAGGGGATTCTATTGAACGAGCTACAGGAGAAATGTTTAGGACAGTATATAAAGGTAAATTCAATAATTCAGAAAAGGATTATGCTATTAGTAAAAATTTAAAGAAGCTTTCTAATACATTTGAAAAATCATCTGTTGGAGAAGTTAATAATAATTTAAATCACTTATTAAAAACAATAAGGGCTACATCTTTAAAGGGAATTACTGAATCTTTAAATGTTTTTACCGATTCTATATTCTTTTTATATGATTCTTTAACATGGCAGAAAAAGATAAATGAAATATCTGTAACTGCTATAGATAATTGGGCGAATAATATTGAAGGGTCTTTAAGAAAATACTTAGATGAACTGAAAGAAATAAGTAAAGAAGAAGTATTAGTTCTATTTGATGAATTAAGTGAGGAATTCACCAATACAAAAGATGAATTAAAAAATATAAGTTCTGAAGAATTAGTTAGATTAAAAAAGGAAATAGAATTTTTATTATATAAATGCCTGCTTATAAATATTACAAAGTAATGACAGATTTAAGCAAATAAGAATATTTAACTATAATAGTGCATTTTCACTTGAATAATTTTACAGATAAATAAACAAAAGAGGAACTAAGCTATTTTTAATGTCTTAAAAATAGCTTCTAGTGACTTTTAGATGAGAACTATGAAACGAATATTTTTCAATGATATTCTTAGCCTTTGATGAGGGCTTAGTTTTTTCATAAATTAATTTATACAACAGAACGTAAAGTTTGTCTTTATTTTTTATAAATTTTTATAACTGTAAATACATGTCATGAAATTTTCTCAATTATAAATCTAAAACCAAAAAATTTCAAACTTATTTTATAAAACTTCAAACTTTTTATAGTGAATTAATTACCACAATTAATACGTCCCCAATCACAAATCTCCCTCATTACTTTTGAAAGAGACCACCCTTTTTCTGATAATGAATATTCTACCTTCGGAGGTACTTGAGGATATTCTTTTCTAATGATTAATTTATCGGCTTCTAATTCTTTTAGCTGTTGACTAAGCATTTTATGAGTAATTCCTATTAAACCCTTTTTTAATTCAGAATATCTCATAACAGAATTGACTTTAAGTTCATATAAAATTAGCAGTTTCCATTTTCCACCAATAACGGATATTGTATAACCAAATGGTGTTCCTAAATGATTGCTTGTTTTTGATATATCTTTCATTGTATAATTCTCCTTTTGGATAGTATCTCACTTTTAAGTGCGTTCTATCTTTTTTTATCATTATGTTATATATTAATTATATCAACTTAATAATATACATACAATTAAAACGAGGTGTAAAAATGAAAGTATTACTTATTAATGGTAGTCCTAAAGTTAAAGGCTGTACTTATACGGCTTTAATTGAAATTGCTAAGGAATTAGAAAAGGAAAACATTGAAATTGAAATCTTCCACGTTGGAAACAAACCAATCCGAGGTTGCGTAGCTTGTGGAGGATGTTCTAAAACTAAAGGTAAATGTGTGTTTAATGATGACACTGTAAATATTGCATTAGAAAAAGCCAATGAAGCTGATGGTTTCATTTTTGGCTCTCCTGTGCATTATGGAGCGCCATCGGGCTTAATTACATCTTTCTTGGATAGATTTTTCTACGCAGGAAATTGTTTTGCATATAAGCCTGGTGCAGCAATTGTAAGCTGTCGCCGTGGAGGAGCTACTTCTGCTTTCGATCAATTAAATAAATACTTTACTGATAGAAATATGCCTGTTGTATCTTCTCAATATTGGAATATGGTTCATGGAAACACTCCTGAAGAAATAGAACAAGATCTAGAAGGAATGCAGACAATGAGAACACTGGGCAAAAATATGGCTTGGCTTTTAAAATCTATAGAAGCTGGAAAAAATGCCGGAATTTCATTACCGGAAATAGAGCCTAGAGTTCTTACTAATTTCATACGTTGAAATTAGTAAATTTAAGAAAAACTATATTTAATACTATAATAGTGCAAAAACGCTTAAATAATTTTACAAGTGAATAAATCAAAAAACATTTATGATAAATCCATGCTATAATTGAGTCTGCACACAACAATGACAGCAAGGAGATATAGATACCCACAACGGAAATTTTATTTATTCAGCATAAATAAAATTTCCGTTGTGGGTATCTATATAAGATTTTATTAATAAATATAAATAACGATGTATATGCACATTTGCATATACATCGTTATTTGCGCTTATATAGAAGTATCTTATTTCTAACTTATGAACTAATAAAAAAACTAAATATCAAGTTTATTTTTATAAGTAAGCTAGATTGGATCTAGAGATAATTTCTTACATTAAATATTTTTCCTTTTTTAACATAAACCCTCGGGATTCTATATTTAAGCATACAAAGTATCTCGTAATTGATTGTTCCCATTATTTCTGCGAAATTATCTGCATTAAATCTGAGCCCATCTTGTTCTCCGAGAATTATAACTTCATCGCCAACTTTTATATCACTATTAATATCTGTAATATCTATCATACATTGATCCATACATATTCTTCCGACAATAGGAGCAAATTGTCCATTTATAATGACTTTAGCATTTTTAGCTAGTAATCTAGAATAACCATCTGCATATCCTATTGGTATAGTAGCGATTAAACTTCTTCGCTTAGTCTTAAAAGTTCTTCCATAACTTATAGACATACCTGCATCCATTTCTTGAACACGTGTTATAGTTGCTTTTAATGTCAATGCTGGTTTTAAAGAAAGGTTTTCTTTTTTTACTTCATTTGATGGATAATATCCGTAAAGTATGATCCCAGCACGAACAGCATCTAGGTAAGTTTCTGGCATGTCCATGATTGCACCGCTATTAGAGACGTGTTTTATAGGAATTTCTATATTAAGATTTGAAAGTTTCTTTAGCAAATCCTTAAATTTTTCAAATTGTTCATTAGTATATTCTTTATCTTTCTCATCAGAAGTAGAAAAATGAGTAAATATTCCGATTACTTCTAGTCCTTCCAAAGAACAGATTTTACAAATATCATCTATTGCTTTTTCAGTTGGTAGAAATCCTATTCTTCCCATTCCTGTATCAATAGCTATGTGAATCTTAGCTTTCTTATTAAGGCTTAATGCTGTTTTTGATAATTCTTTTGCATAATCTAAGTCATATACAGTTTGTTCAAGATCATATTTTATTAATTCTTCGTTTAGATACGAAGGGGTATATCCGAGTATCATAATAGGGGCATTTATATTATCATTTCTGAGTTCAATTCCTTCTGTTAGAACTGCTACGGCAAGCCTTGATGCACCATTTTCAAGTAAAGTTGGAACCACATCTAAAGCTCCATGACCATAACAATCTGCTTTAACGACCGCGATTACCTCTTTATCTTTAGCTAAGTTTTTTATATTTTTCATATTATAAGCTATTGCATCTAAATCTATTTCTGCATATACAGGTCTAAGTATCTTTTGCATTTGCCTACACCTCACAATTATTATTTATATTAAAACTATGTTTAGTATCTTAACCGTTATTGATTATAAACTAATTTAAGTATTCTTACAAAATATATTTTAGTTAATATATAGAAATAAAAAAAGAACCACTAATGTTAGAATTTATATATACAGTGGTTTTTATACTATTTTCTACCTGTTTAATTAGGAATTTTTAATACTTTCCATGTTCTTTTCGCAAAAAAATATATGGATAAATAATTGAAAATTAACATACATTATTTTACATAGTAAGTTATTTGTGTAATCAATGTTAAAACAAAGGAGAAAATGATTACATGTAGAATAATAGATATTAATAAGAGAAATCTCGACTCATAGTGGTCTTGATATAAAAGGTACTTAATTATATATAATAGGAGGGTGGATGATCATGGTAAATCAAAAGGAAATAAAAAAACTAGATGATATTTTAATTTCTAATAATTATGACAAGACACAAATTATTACTATTATGCAGGAAATTCAGAAGGAATACCGGTACCTGCCAGAAGAGGCGTTGTGCTATATAGCAAAAGAACTTAAGATTAGTGAAGCTAAAGTATATGGAGTAGCAACATTTTATGAAAATTTCTCTTTAGAACCGAAAGGAAAATACGTGATTAGAATTTGTGATGGAACTGCTTGTCACGTAAGGAAATCAGATCCTATTCTTAGTGAGTTTAGGAGTGAATTAGGGCTTTCGGGTAAAAAACTTACAACCGATGATATGCATTTTACAGTAGAAACAGTATCGTGTCTAGGAGCATGTGGATTAGCTCCGGTCTGCACTGTAAACGATGTAGTGCATCCGTCAATGACACCAGAGAAAGCAAGAAAGCTAGTGAAGCAGTTAAAGGAGGAGTTGTCAAATGAGAATTAATACAAGAGAAGAGCTAAAAGACATAAGCTCAAAATATAAGGCTGCTTTAGTTAGACAACGTAAGCAAATATTAGTATGTGCAGGTACTGGATGTGTAGCAGGTGGATCCCTAAACATTTATAGAAGATTTAAGGAGATAATAAAAGAAAAGGGATTAGAGGTTACATTAGAATTAAAGGAAGAACCACATGATAATACTATAGGTTTGAAAAAGAGTGGATGTCATGGATTTTGTGAAATGGGACCTTTAATACGAATTGAACCAGAGGGATGGCTATATATAAAGGTAAGTATAGATGATTGCGAAGAAATTATTGAAAAAAGTATTATTGGGAATGAAGTAGTTACTGGTTTAAGTTATAAGGATGGAGATAAGCTTTATAGTAAGCAAGACGATATTCCGTTTTATAAAAAGCAAACCCGTGTAGCCTTAAATAATTGTGGTCATATTAATGCGGAGTCTATTGAAGAATATTTAGCAGAAGGTGGCTATAGTGCTACTGCGAAAGCTCTTTTTGACATGACTTCTGAAGAAATTATAAATGAAATGTCTGAGGCACATTTAAGAGGGCGTGGAGGTGGAGGATTTCCCACAGGAAAGAAATGGGCTCAGGTATTAAAGCAGACAGAATCAGAAAAATACATTGTATGTAATGGTGATGAAGGTGATCCGGGAGCATTTATGGATAGAAGCATGATGGAAGGAAATCCTCACGGTGTTATTGAGGGTATGGTTATTGCAGGAATTGCTACAAAAGCACACAATGGATATATATATGTTCGTGCAGAATATCCTCTTGCAGTAAAAAGATTGCGCATAGCTATTGAACAAGCTATGGAAAAAGGACTCTTGGGTGATAATATATTAAATTCAGGTTTTGATTTTCATATTCAGATTAATCAGGGAGCAGGAGCATTTGTATGTGGAGAAGGCAGTGCTCTAACAGCTTCAATTGAGGGAAATCGTGGTATGCCTAGAGTTAAGCCTCCAAGAACTGTAGAACAAGGCTTGTTTGGTAAACCAACAGTACTAAATAATGTAGAAACATTTTGTAATGTATCTCCAATAATTAACAAAGGGGTACATTGGTATAAAACTATGGGAACCGAAAATAATTATGGAACTAAAGCATTTGCTCTTACGGGAAATGTCAATAATACAGGATTAATAGAAGTTCCTATGGGGACAACATTGAGAAAGATCATATTTGACATTGGAGGAGGAGTAAAAGGTGGAGAATTTAAGGCAGTCCAAATTGGTGGACCGTCTGGTGGTTGTCTATGCCTTCGTGAAAATCATCTTGATTTAACTTTGGATTTTGATTCATTAAAGAAAGTAGGTGCCATGATTGGGAGTGGAGGCCTAGTAGTTATGAATGATAAAAATTGTATGGTTGAAATGGCACGTTTCTTTATGAATTTCACTCAAAATGAATCCTGCGGTAAATGTATACCATGTAGAGAAGGTACTAGAAGAATGTTAGAAATACTTAATGACATAGTAGAGGGTAAAGGGACATTGGAGGATATTGATACATTAGAAGAATTAGCAGAGACTATTTCTGATACGGCGCTTTGTGGACTTGGAAAGAGTGCAGCATTCCCGGTTAGAAGCACGTTAAGATATTTTAGAGATGAGTATATAGAACATGTTGTAGATAAAAAGTGTTCAGGAGGCGTATGCAAGTCATTAATTTCATACGAGATTGATAAAGAGAAATGCAGAGGTTGCTCAAAGTGTTCTAAGGGATGTCCCGTAGAAGCTATTACAGGAGAAATAAGGAAAACTTATGTCATTGATAAATCAAAATGTATTAAATGTGGTAATTGCATTGAAAGCTGTGTATTCAAGGCGATTAGAGTAATTTGAATATTTCTTCGATAATATTATTTTCTTTTCATTATTTATTATATGAAATTTATGAATTACAGAAAGGATGGTAAGAAACTATGTCAAAATATATGGTCATTGATGGCAATAGGATAGAATTTGATAAAGAAAAAAATATCTTGGACTTAGTTAGAAAAGCGGGAATTGATTTACCTACTCTTTGTTACTATACGGATTTATCAGTTTATGGGGCGTGCAGAATGTGTGTAGTTGAGGATGAAAGAGGCAGCATTTTAACATCTTGTTCTACGCCACCAAAAGATGCGATGTCAATTAGAACTAATACACCAAAGCTTCAAAAGTATCGTAAGGTAATTTTAGAATTGTTGCTTGCAACACATTGTAGAGATTGCACTATATGTGAAAAGAATGGAAAGTGTAAGTTGCAAAAATTAGCATCACGCTTTGGTTTGACAGATATTAGATTCAAAAGCATTCAAGGAAAAAAAGCTTTAGATACATCATCTAAAGCAATTATTAGAGATCCTAATAAATGCATTTTATGTGGAGACTGTGTTAGGATGTGTAATGAAATACAAAGTGTAGGAGCGATTGATTTTGCTAATAGAGGTTCAAATATGGTAGTAAGTCCAGCGTTTGGGAAAAGCCTTGCAGAGACAGATTGTGTGAATTGTGGACAATGTGCAACTGTATGTCCGACAGGAGCAATAGTTGTTAAGAGTGATATTAAAAATGTTTGGAAAGCAATATATAACCCTAAGCAGAGAGTTGTAGCACAAGTTGCTCCTGCAGTACGAGTTGCTTTAGGTGAAGAATTCGGTATAAAACCTGGTGAGAATGTTATGGGGAAAATTGTTGCAGCCATGAGAAGATTGGGCTTTGAAAATATTTATGATACTTCTCTAAGTGCTGATTTAACGGTAATTGAAGAATCAAAAGAATTCTTAAAGAAGTTAGAATCTGATGACAATAAGTTTCCACTATTTACTTCCTGTTGTCCAGCATGGATAAGATATGTAGAAAATAAATATCCTGAATTACTGCCATATGTATCTAGTTGTAAATCACCAATGGAGATGTTTGGTGCTGTTGTTAAGGCATATTTCAAAGAAAAAGATTCTTTAGAGGATAGAGAAACAATATCTGTAGCAGTTATGCCATGCACAGCTAAAAAAGCAGAAGCAGCTAGAGAAGAATTTATAAGTGATAATATTCCGGATGTTGATTATGTAATTACTACAGCAGAACTATGTGCAATGATAAAAGAAATCGGTATACAGTTTGATGAAATTGAGGCAGAAGCATCAGATATACCGCTATCTCTTTACTCAGGGGCAGGAGTAATATTTGGCGTTACGGGAGGAGTAACGGAAGCTGTTATTCGTGAAGTTGTTAAAGATAAATCTTCAAGAGTATTAAAGGATATAGAATTTATAGGTGTTCGAGGTATGAAAGGAGTAAAAATATGTGAACTTCAAGTTAAAGATGAATCCATTAGAATAGGCATTGTTAGTGGACTTAGAAATGCAGAAGATCTAATTGAAAAAATTAAGAGTGGAGAAGAACATTTTGACTTTATAGAAGTTATGGCATGTCCTGGAGGATGTATAGCTGGAGCGGGGCAACCTTTTGGATTAATGGAAGAGAAAAATGAAAGGGCAAAAGGACTATATAAGATTGATAAGGTTACGCAAATTAAAAGAAGTGAAGAAAATCTGGTAGTTAAATCTTTATATGAAGGTGTGCTAAAGAATAGAACTAAAGAATTACTACATGTTCATTATGATAAAAGTGAACATTAAAATATGAATTGGCAGAATGATTAATAGAAATATCAATGTATATTTGTGAAATATAATTAGAGGATATTGAGATTAGTTAGGTCTTTTGGCAATCATAAAATTGAAAGCTATACATCAAATAAGAGTATAGCTTTTTTAGACTATTACAAATAATTATTATAGTTTAATTGTTTTAGGTCCGCTAGAAAAAGAATTAAATGTTACAACGGCATCTTCTAGATAAAACACTTCAAAGATGTTACCATCTAAGCTATACATTTTTTTCAAGGATGGAACTGATTCTAACATAGCTGATTTTGCTTCCGTGCTGGAATCAAAAACTGCTTTTCCAGTCAAACGGATCCATTCACCTTTAGGTGAAGTTGTGGATATTTCAACTTTAGGGTTTGCAACTAATTGTTCAAAAACAGATTTGGTGTTGTTTGTTGTGAAATATAATTTATCTTTATATTTCATTACTGCACCAAAAGGTCTTACCCTTGGTTGATCACCATCCATAGTTGCAATATAGAAGGTAGGGTTATTAAGCAAAAATTCTAATACTTCATTCATCTTAATTGCTCCTTAAATTTTAATATGTTATAATCTCTTTGTACATAATATAGGTTATTACCGTAATTTTTTCAAGTAGGATTATTTTAAATATATAGTATCATAAATATACTAAGGGGGTACATGATGGAGGAAGAATATAATTTATTTGGCAAATGTCCGTTTGTAACAGCACAAAAAATTATTGCAGGTAAATGGACAATAGTAATTTTACATAATTTAAGTACAAAAACGCTTCGTTTTGGAGAATTACAAAGATTATTGCCTGAACTAAAGCAAGCTACATTAACAAAACAGCTCCGTAGTTTAGAGGAGTATGGGTTGGTAAATCGTAAGGTTTTTCCCCAGGTACCGCCAAAAGTTGAGTATTCATTAACTGATATAGGAAAAGAATTTAAATTGGTTTTGGATAGCATATCTATTTGGGGAGAAAAATATATCGATCATATAAAATCGGCTGAAGTTTCAGAAAGTTAAATATAATTATATATTAGGAATGTTATAATTTAATATTTTAAATTATAACATTCCTAATTTTTTTGAGGTTAGCTATGTAGCCTGGAATATGTGTCTTAAATATTTAGATCATATTAAATGTTGTGGTTTTATTAACATTAATGTCAACCTAAAGAGCAAAAACTATAAATCTAATTAAATGGTAACAAAATTAATATTCATATTAATTTGACTTCTTGTATATTATTAGTAAGTTCAAGTTTAGAGAAAAATTTTTTTAGGCTAACATATATAGAATAATTTAGATATAACTGTTGGAAACATATAAATCCCCCAAATATAGTGAAATTGGATGGTGAAGAATATGGAAAAGAATTTTCATACTGCAAGAGGATACGAAAATATAAATTTAACAAGAAAATTGCTCACCCCTTCTATGGAAGATTATTTAGAAATGATCTATAGATGTAGCATGGAGGAAAATGTAGTTCGGCTAAATAAAATAGCACAAATGCTGAATGTTCGCGATTCATCGGCATCTAAAATGATGAAAAAATTTGGAGAATTATCTCTTATAAAATATGAAAGGTATGGAGTAATAATTCTCACAGAGGAAGGGATAAACATAGGAAGATACTTGCTTGAAAGGCACAATATTGTAAAAAAGTTTTTGGAATATTTAGAGTGTGAACAGGATATTTTAGAGGAAACAGAATTGATTGAACATATTATTAGTAGCGAAACTATTAATAATATAGATATGCTCAATATGTTCTTTGCTGAGAACATAGATGTGTTAGAGAGATACAGAAATTTTAAAAAGAGAAAGAAAGAATAGAGTAGTAAATATAACTTTTTGATGTCTCATAAAGTATGAGATAATTTGTAAATAAATTTATGCGCATTGATTATTAAGTAGTACCTAGTAAGATAATATGGGATGTTTTGTAAAAAAATGATATTGTTGAAAAATAAATGGGTAAATAAAGCATACATTATTTATTCCATACATTTGTATAATGATAACGGGGTGAGACGTTATTATGGAAATACAGAAAAATAAACACAAAAAGCTTTTAATAGGCATTATAGTTTCATGTTTTACTTTACTTGCCATATATTTGGGGCTGGCAATCTATTTTATGAACCACTTTTATTTCGGTTCTACGGTTAGTTGTGTTAATGTTTCAGGTAAGACTGTACAAGAAGTAGATGAAGAAATGCCAAATGAAATTGCAAATTATACTTTGAAATTAAAAGAAAGAGGAAATAATGAAGAACAAGTTAAAGGAAATGAGATAAATCTTAAGTATAATTCAGATGGAAAAGTTCAGGAACTAAAAGATAAGCAAAATCCATTTAAATGGATTATATCATTGTTAGGAACAAATAATTCTGCGATAACAAATGTAGTTACTTATGATGATGAGTTACTAAAAAAAAGCATTGATAATCTTTCGTGTTTTAATAGTAATAACGTAAATGAACCACAAAACCCTAGTTTTGAATATACAGATGATGGATATAAAATTATTAATGAAGTATATGGTAATAAAATTGATAAGATGGCACTACATGATAGTATTGTGAATGCAATTCTTAACGGGAAAACAACATTAGATTTGGATTCGGAGGATTGCTATGAAAAGCCTCAATATACTTCAAAATCTCAGGAGGTTATTAATACTAAAGATACCCTTAATAAATATATATCCTCCAAAATAACCTATAATTTTGGTGATAAGACCGAAGTGATAGATGGATCTATAATAAACAAATGGATTAATGTAAATAATAATTTAGAAATTACACTTGATGAACCGAAAATCAAAGAATATCTAAATAGCATATTAGATAATTACAATACAGTTGGCAAGACAAGAAAGTTTGTTACATCGCTAGGCACTAATGTACAAGTTAGCGGAGGAGATTACGGTTGGTTAATTAATAATAATGATGAAGAAAAAGAATTAATTTCAAGTATAAAAGATGGACAATCTGTAACAAAAGAACCTAAATATACGCAATCAGCAATGTCTCCTGGAAGTAATGATATTGGGAATACTTATGTAGAAGTAAATATGAGCAAGCAGCACGTATGGTTTTATAAGAATGGTTCTCTAGTAGTAGAGGGTGATGTGGTTACAGGAAATGTAAGCAATAATACTTCAACACCTACTGGAGTATATTCATTGAAATACAAGCAAAGAGATGCTACTTTAAAAGGTCAAGGATATAGCAGTCCAGTTAATTTTTGGATGCCCTTTAATGGAGGAATAGGAATTCATGATGCAAGTTGGAGATCAGTATTTGGAGGAAGAATTTATTTGACAAATGGTTCTCATGGATGCGTAAATTCTCCATATTATCTGGCTAATACTATATTCAATAATATTAATGAGGGAACTCCAGTTGTTTGTTATTATTAAATCTCCATAAAAACATCAATTTAGAGCTTAATAAAATAAGATTAAAAATTAGACCAGCTTTTAGCTGGTCTTTTGTAGTTGCTAGAATAATATATTTAATTATAGTGATTTTGTTTAAAGGAGTGGCTTTATTTGCCTAGAGAAACAAATTTTATTCAACCAGATAATCCAACTGATGAAGAAAGGCATGAAATGTTAAGGATGACTTTAGAGGAAGCGAATCGTATTGAAGATTTTAATAATATAGTTGAATTATTAAGTCCACCAAAAGATATTACAACAATTTTACCTCCTGGAAGTTGTTCAGGCATTAAGGTTGGGATAATAGGAGGCGGTATTGCAGGTTTAGCCTCAGCCTTTGAACTTAGAAAACTAGGTTTTGATATTACTATTTTTGAAACAGAAGAGAAGCGGATTGGAGGGCGAATCTATACCTATTATTTTGATGAGGAGAAAAGACTTTATGGTGAATTTGGTGCTATGCGTACACCAGTAGGTCATGAAACAACATGGCATTATATTAATACTTTTGGTATAAAAACAAGACCATTTATTCAAAATAATAAAAATGCATTATTTTATATACGACATAAACGCGCAAGGAATGATCCTCAGGGTAAAAGTGTAATGGAAAACATATACCCGGAATTTAACTTGACTGAGAGGGAAAGAAATACTCCATGGCAGAAAATAATTGGAGATGCATTGTCAAGTAATTTATTAAAAATACCTCCTTCTATAAGAAAGGAATTATTAGAGGTAAAAGAAAATTATTCAGATATAATTAAATATGTTGGTAGTCTTGGAATAAGGGAAGTACTTGAAAAGATGGGTGTAAGTGAAGCAGCAATAGAGCTAATTTCGGGAGTTGCGCCTTTTCTTGGTTCATTCTATTACAATAGTTACTCTGAAAATTTAATTGAGGAATATACTGTAGATTATGCATATAGGTACGAAATTGTTGGTGGAGCAGTAAATTTACCACTAGCGTTTTATGATTCGTTAATGTCTAAAAAACCAAAGGAATATAATAATATTAGAGATGAAGATTTGGGGAAAGTATCTTGGGAAAGTGGAAAGACAGTAAAAAGCATATATAAAATTAATGATATAGAGGAGAAAGTAGTGTTAGAATACGAGGAAGAGAAGTCATCTAAGCTTTATAGTCAAACTTTCGACTTCGTTGTTTGTGCAATACCTTTTTCAAGTCTTAGGGATGTGAATGTATTTCCTATGTTTAGCAATGAAAAAATGCAGTCAATAAGAGAAGTTTTTTATACATCATCTCAAAAAACTCTTTTTATGTGTAATGAACGTTTTTGGGAAAAAGGAAATGATAATGAGAAGATAATCGGTGGAGGATCTAATACTGATTTGCCAATTCAAACCATATGGTATCCTAGTCATAATATTATTACCGGATATGGTGGCAAAACGGAAAATAATATGAATGTTTCTGTTGGAAGAAAAAGAAGTGCTAAGGATAATCAAGGAGTTCTGCTAGCGTCATATAATTTAGGTTTAGACGGAATACGCGTAGGAAGCTTAGACGATAATGCACGATTTGAATTGATTAAAAGGCAAGTTGAGGATGTCCATGGTCTTCCGCGAGGATATCTTGATTATGTAGTCGAAGATTATAAAACTGTTGACTGGGATAGAGAAAAAGGATTTTATGGAGCATTTTGCTACTTTATGCCTCGGCAACAAAAACTTTTTTCTAATGCGATGGCAAAGCCAGAATATAATGATAGAGTATATTTTGCAGGAGAACATGTTTCTTTAACGCATGGATGGATAGAGGGTTCTGTAAGTACTGCAATGAAAGCTGCAAATAAATTAGCAGAGTACTGTAAAAGTATGTGAGAGTGAGCTACCTTTAAATAGAAATGCATTTTCTATTTATGGTGGCTTTTTTTGGTGAAAAATTATATATTAATAATTTAGATTTTTTAGTATAATAGTAGCGAAGGGAGTAGATATAATGAGAAAAAGAAGAAATAAAAGTAGTAACAAGGTTATGCCAGGGGTTATAATTTCTCTCTGTACTTTGGGTGCTATATATTTAGGTATGTCATTATATTCTATTAATCATTTTCACTTTGGAACCGTAATTGATGGGGTTAATGTTGGTGGGCAGACCGTTGAGGGAGCAGAAGAAAAGCTAGCTGCCCAAATGCAATCATATGCATTGGAATTAGACGAAAGAGGAGATGTAAAAGAACAAATTAAAGCTAGTGATATTGGATTAAAATATAATTCTGATAAGATCAAAGAATTAAAGAATAACCAAAGTTCATTTGCTTGGCCTAGTACATTTTTTAAGAAAAATAATTCTGAAGCATCCCAGATAATTATGTATGATGAAGAACAATTAAACCAAACACTAAATAAACTTTCTTGTGTTAGTAACAAGAAGATAACCCAACCACAAAATGCTAGCTTAAATTATAAAGATGGAGAATACGAGATAGTAGATGAAGTTTTAGGAAATAAGATAAATAAAGATGCTTTACATGATAATGTAGCTAATGCGATTCTTGATGGGAAGACATCAATAGATTTAGATTCAAGCAATTGTTATGAAAATCCTAAATATACTTCAAAGTCAGAGGAAGTAACTGCAGCAAGAGATACACTTAATAAATACATAGGATTAAAAATTACGTATGATTCAAATGGAAAAAAAGAAGTTTTGGATGGATCTACTATACATAACTGGCTTGGAGTAGATGACAATATGCAAGTTACAATCAATGAAGATAAAGTTCGGAATTATGTATATAAAATATCTAGCATTTATAATACTTTTGGTAGCACAAGAGATTTTGTTACAACAACAAAAAAAACAGTACAAGTGAGTGGCGGTAATTATGGATGGATTGTTGATAACTCTAAAGAAGTAAAAGATTTAATAGAAATTATAAAGAATGGACAAGATGTAACAAAGGAACCAAAATATGCACAAAATGCATTTGTAAAAGGAACTAACGATATAGGGAATACTTATGTAGAAGTCAATATTACTAAGCAGCATGTATGGTTTTATAAAAATGGAGCTCTAGTTGTTGATGATGATGTTGTTACAGGAAATGTAAGTAATAATACAGGCACACCAGTAGGAACATATGTTCTGAATTACAAAGAGAAAAATGCGACATTAAAGGGTGAAGATTATAGTTCACCAGTTGATTATTGGATGCCTTTTAATGGAAATGTAGGTATTCATGATGCTAGTTGGAGAAATGGAGTGTTTGGTAAACAGATATATTTAACAAGCGGTTCACATGGATGCGTAAATTCACCTTATAATTTAGCAAAAACAATATTTGAAAATATTGAGCCGGGAACTCCAATTATAGTATATACTGAATAATATACTATTTAATTTATATTTGTTAATAAAATTGTAATACTATTGAAATAGTATAAATAAGTAAAGTTATGCTAATATAAAAGCAGGTTTATAGATTAAAAATCTTGAACCTGCTTTTAATTTTTACATTAGAGAAGGTGTATATTATGGATATAAAAATTCTTATAGCTGAAGATGACAATATATTTCGTGATTTAGTATGTGATATAGTAAGAAAAGAAGGGTACATGCCTATAGAAGCGTGTGATGGGGAAGAAGCTATTAATATGTTTTTTAATAATAATGATATTGATTTGGTCATATTAGATGTAATGATGCCAGTGTACGATGGATGGGAGGTTCTTAAAGAAATAAGAGAAAAATCTGAAGTGCCAATAATTATGCTGACAGCATTAGGAGATGAAAAACATGAAGTGTTAGGGCTTAAAAAAGGTGCGGATGATTACATTGGAAAACCGTTTAGTTATGAGATATTCGTTGCACGTTTGAATAACATCGTAAAGAAAGTAAAGAAGAAATTCTCAGACGAAATAGCTGTAGGAAACTTAAGGATATATCAAAGAACTCATAAGGTAGTGATTGATGATGAAGAAATTAAATTAAATCCAAAAGAATATAATCTTTTACTGTATTTAGTTGGAAATGCTAATACAGTTCTAAGCAGAGAGCAGATATTGGATAAGGTATGGGGATATAATTTTGATGGTGATATAAGAACTATAGATACGCATATAAAAACTTTAAGGGCTAAACTTTCAGAACAAGGAGATTTGATAAAAACTATAAGAGGAAGTGGATACATGTTTGAGGTAGAAAAATATGAAAACAATTAAGACAAAATTATTCTGTATATTTATGATTCTCATGATTTCACTAGTTTTAGGTGGGATAATTTTGAATTCAGTTTTCCTAGAATCATATTATATTTATAAAAATAAGGGAGTCTTAGTGTCAGTAAGTCAGAAAATTAAGGATGAATATATGGAAGGAGAAAAAGACAATTATCAATATGCAGACACAATACAAAGTGTTGATAACATTAATACAATAATTGCTGATAATAATTATGATATAAAATATAATTCTATTCGTCCTAAATCAAATGATGAAGAAAAACGTCTATCCAAGGAGATTAAACAAACTATTATAGGAAATGAAAAAAGACTTTCGAAAAAGTATGTTTACTATATTGATGAGAAAAACAATGATCAAAGGACAAAATTAGTATTTGTTTCACAAATTGAGAATGGAGATTTTATTATTCTAAAGAAGTCTTTTAAGAGTATTCATGAGAGTGTAGTAATCGCAAATCAATTTTACATATTAGCAGGATTTATAGTGATGATTATTGGTGCCATATTTATTATTATTTTCTCTAATAAAATAACAAAGCCAATTATAGAAATGAGTAAAATTGCTGAAAATATATCTAATCTCAAATTTGATAAGGTTGTTAATATAGATTCGAAAGATGAAATAGGAAGGCTAGGAAATAGCATAAATAGGATTTCTGAGAAGCTTAATAAAAGTATAGATGAACTTAAGCAAGATGTGGAGCGTAAGAAAGAACTTGTAAGGAATATGTCTCACGAATTAAAGACCCCAATTGGGATAATTAAAGGTTATGCGGAAGGGATCAAATTTGGAGTGGCCAATGATAGGGAAACAATAGATAAATATTGTTCTATATTAGTTGAAGAATGCGATAGAATGGATAGCTTGGTTAAAGAACTTTTACATTATTCTATGATGGAAGGTGGAATGATTAAATTAAATATTGTATCATTTGATGTTAATGAATTTCTAGGCGAAATTGTAGAACGATTTAAACCAGCAATTGATGAAAAAAATATTACGTTTACCTTGGAGTGCGTGAAGGATTTTGAAATACATGCTGATAGAGACTTGCTTGAGAAGGCTATAAATAATTTCATTACGAATGCCATCGACCATGTGAAGGGCAGAAGAATTATTAATATAATAGGCAAGAAAGAAGAAAATAAAATAAAGATAGGTGTTTTCAATACTGGTGATAATATATGTGAGGAAGAAATGGATAAACTTTGGGATGTATGCTATAAAGTGGACAGATCGAGATCGAGAAAGTATGGAGGTCATGGTATAGGCTTGTCATTAGTGAGATTGATTGCACAACTTCATGGTGGAATTACTAAAATAAAAAATATGGAAGACGGAGTGACTTTCTATTTGGAAATACCTGAATAGATTATTGAATATAAACTTATCCCAAATTTAAGAGAATATTAAAGTCATGCAAAATACATATGCATGACTTTTTGCGTTCAAAATATATTTATATTTAAAATAAATGAAAAAAGATTAAGAAATTTTGGTGAAAGGTGTATACGATTTCGAAAAAAATGTATAAATTCATGGAATAATATTCTTGATTACAAGGACAATCTATTGTATAATACATACTGTTAGTATGCGAACAATATGTATATAAATAATTCGTACATGGAGGGTTAATATGAAAAAGACTATGTTAGTTTGTTTAGTTGTAGCACTAATGTTAAGTGGTTGCGGTTCGACTAATAACGGAAATACAAGCAATAATTCAAAAACTGCTGAAACTACTGCAGAGCAAGCTAAAAATAAATACATAATGGCTGGAAAAATAGAAGCAAATGATCAAGCAAATATAGCTTCAAAAATTTCAGCAAGAGTTTCAGAAGTACTAGTTGATGTTGGGTCAAAAGTAAATGCAGGTGATACTATAGTTAAGTTAGATACTCAAGACTTGCAAGCACAAGTGAATCAAGCACAGGCAGCGGTTGATACTGCAAATGCAACGTTAACTAACGCTATGAATTCTACACGTCCAGAACAAATATCCCAAGCTCAAGCAACTTTAGATAGTGCAAATGAAGCTTATGATGTTGCTAAGAAGAACTATGATCGTACTAAAGCTTTAGTTGATGCGGGAGCAAATACTCAGCAGCAGCTTGAAGCTGCACATCAACAGCTTACAACTGCAGAGTCACAACAGAAATCTGCACAAGAACAATTAAACATGCTTAATAATGGAGCAACACAAACAAGTATAGATGTTTATAAAGCCCAAGTGGCACAAGCAGAGGCTGCTTTAAAAACTGCACAAACAACATTAAATAATGGAACTCTTACAGCGCCGATTTCGGGTGTAGTAAATGCTAAAAGCATTAATGTAGGTGAAATGGCATCTCCAGGTGCAACTCTTGTTTCAATATCTAATCCAGATGCTTTAGTGGTAAATGCATATGCACCTTTAGATATTGCAGGTCAGCTTCAAGAAGGACAAGATGTAGTAGTTAAAGTATCAGAAGTAGATAATGTTGAATTTGACGGAAAGATAACTGTAATAAATTCAAAACTAAATTCACAAAGTAGAAATATTTTGGTTAAAGTTAGTTTATCAGACCCAAATTCACAATTAAAGCCTGGTATGTTTGCTGAAATTGGATTAAAGGAATAAGGGAAGAGGTGACTTGAATATGAAAGGAAAGCGTAAAATATTAATTATTGGAATATTGTTGGCAATTGTGGTAGCATTAGGTAGTATAGGATTCTACTATTGGTATGAAAATGCATACTATGTTTCAACTGAAGATGCAAGAGTTAATGCAGATTTTGTTAGTGTAACTCCACAAATTTCTGGTAAATTACTAGAGCTTAATGTTGATGAAGGAGAGAAAGTAACAAAAAATGAAATACTAGCGCGTCAAGAAATGAATAATCTTCCAGACACAAGTGTAGAACAATCTTTAGTAAGAGCACCTATTGATGGAATTGTAGTAAAGAAGCAGGGAACTGTTGGAGAACTTTTATCAACAGGTCAAACTTTAATTACGTTAGTAGATCCAACTAAGCTTTATATTTCTGCTAACATAGAAGAAACAAAACTTGAAAAAGTAAAAGTTGGACAACCGGTTGATATTACTATTGATGAATATGATTCACAAAAATTTAGTGGAAAAGTAAAAACAATAGGGGAAATATCTAATTCTGCTATATCATTATTACCAGCATCAACAAGTGGAACCTTTACTAAAGTAGTTCAAAGGGTACCTATAAAAATTGAACTTGATAATTTTGATGAAAAGATTCTTCCAGGAACTAATGCGGTTATTAAGATTCATATTAAATGATGAGGTGATATAATGGGAGAGAACAATAACGAATCATTAGCAAGTAGTTGGTTAGCGTTAGCTGTAGTTATTATAGGTACTTTCATGTCTATACTTGATAGTAGTATAGTAAATATTGCTCTTCCTAAAATGATGGCTGTTTTTGGAGTATCTTTAGATGATATAAAGTGGGTGTTAACAGCTTATACATTGGCGCTTGGTGCGATTATACCACTTACTGGATATTTGCAGGAAATTTTAGGAGCTAAAAGAATATATGTATTTGCTTTAGCGATGTTTACAGTTGGATCTATGTTATGTGGTCTTTCTTGGAGCAATACAAGTATGATAGCATTTCGTGTCCTCCAAGCCATTGGAGGAGGAATGATAATGCCAGTAGGAATGTCAATAATATATCAAATATTTCCTCGAGAAAAGGTTGGATTAGCACTTGGATTTTGGGGAATAGCTGCGATGGCAGCACCTGCAATAGGACCTACTTTGGGTGGATATATTATCGAGAAGATGGACTGGAGACTTATTTTCAATGTTAATGTCCCAGTCGGGATAGTAGGAGTAATATTGGCCTTGATTTTATTAAAGGGGACAGAAAGGAAACCTTTTAAATCCTTTGATATAATTGGATTCTTATCTTCTACTGTAGGCCTAGTAAGTATACTATATGTTCTAGGTGAAGGCTCATCAATTGATTGGTCAAAACTTGAAAATCCAATTTTGATGACCCTTGGATGTTTAAGTCTTGTATTATTTATAGTAAATGAATTAACTCATCCGGATCCATTATTAGATTTAAGAGTTTTTAAATTATTTGATTTTACAATTAGCCAAATTATAACTAGTGTATTAACTCTTGCTATGATGGGCGGTGTTTACGTATTACCATTATTTTTGCAGAATATAAGGGGATATACACCTATGGAAGCCGGATTAATAATGTTGCCGGGAGCTCTGGTAATGGGAGTTATGATGCCTATTAGCGGTAATTTATTAAATAAAGTTGGCGTAAAAGCACTGGTTATACCTGGACTTTTAATACTTGCAGGCGCTTCATATGAACTTGCAACAGCTATAAATATGAATTCGAGTAAAGACTATATAATACTTGTTAATTGTATAAGGTCCATTGGAATAGGATTGAGTATGATGCCAATTAGTACTACCGGGATGAACGTTGTTCCGACACATTTAATTAGTAGAGCATCAGCTCTTTCAAATACATTAAGACAGGTGGCTGGTTCGGTTAGTGTTACTTTAATGTCTACTCTTATACAAGGAAGAAATGATTATAATTATGCAAAGTTATCAGAACAAATTAATGTATATAATCCAGCTTCTAATAGCACAATAAGTACATTAACTAAAGCATTTATGGGAATGGGAATGGATATAAATACTGCTAGAGCTTCTGCAGTATCTTATATAGTGAAAATAATTCAAGGTCAAGCGTATGTAGATGCTATGTCGTATTCAGTTGTAGTAACTGTTGTTATAGTATTCGTGACTATATTCTTAGCTTTATTTATGGGTGGAAAGAAAGAGCCTAAAAAAGAAAATAAAGAAGGTGAAAAAAATGAATCTACAGGAGGGGCCCTCATCGCCGAATAATGAATTATATCAAAAACAAGCGGATGAGATTATTGGTGTATTTAGGAATATTAGAAAAGAATTAAGCTGTAAGTTTGAAAAAATTGCAAAAGATTGCGGATTTACAGCACCTCAATTAAATGTTATATTTCATTTATATATGATGCCATCGATAACTCTAAATGAATTAAGTGATCAGATAGGATTAACTAAAAGTACAGTTTCAGGAATAGTTGATCGTCTCGCAAAACAGGGAGTTGTGACAAGAGAAATACCAAAGGAAAATCGTAGAATTGTAAGATTGTCAATTTCGGCGGAATTTAGGAAAAACAATGATATTTGCAAAATGAAAAAAGAGTTTATATCAAATCTTATACTAAATTCTATAAAAAATACAGATCCGGAAGAAGTAGAAAAAATAATTTATGGATTAAAACAATTCAGTATATTACTGAATAATAATTAGAAAATTGTAAAGCACTTTATTCATATAAAACTATTTTAGGATAGTTTTTATGAGTGAAGTGCTTTTTTAAAGAAATTTATAAAAGGCCAAAGTAAGACTGATTTTATAATTATTTTATTTGGATTGAGATCTTTTTAAGTTTAATTCAATGTCCAGGTGAACTGTAATGGTCTAGGTGATAAATGGGAAATATGATATTCAATATAGTAGCTGAAATCTTGTTATTTTTTATTAAAAAAAGAAGTAATATATGTGTTAATTTAATAAATTTAAAGTGGAATTATTTATAGATTTTAATTGAGTTAGCAATATAATTAAATGAAAGCTAATTTTGTCGAAAATGTATACAAAGGTAAAAGTATATTATATTATTTTAGTATAAAAATTAAAATAATATAAGTGGGAGAGAAAAGTTTATGTCTGAAAAAAACAACAAAAAAATTCTTTGGTATACCTTAGCATTTATGGCTTTTTCAACAGTTTGGGGCTTTGGCAACGTTATTAATGGTTTCTCTGAATATAATGGCCTTAAGTCAGTAGTATCTTGGATCCTGATTTTTGCTATTTATTTTGTACCATACGCACTAATGGTAGGAGAGTTAGGATCGGCTTTTAAAGAGTTTGGTGGCGGTGTTAGTTCGTGGATAAATGAAACCATAAGTCCTAGAGTCGCATATTACGCAGGATGGACATATTGGATTGTTCACATGCCTTATATTTCACAAAAGCCATCAAATTTTATGATCGCAACAAGTTGGGCTATATTTCAAGATAAAAGAATTAGTAGCATGGATACAAGGTTATTACAAATAACCTGCTTAGTAATTTTTTTAGTTGGACTTTATATAGCTTCTAAAGGATTAAATCCATTAAAAAAATTAGCTACACTTGCAGGAACATCGATGTTTGTAATGTCAATTTTGTTTATTGTCTTAATGGTAGCTGCACCTGCTATTACTAATGCACATTTAAATTCCATCGATTGGTCTATAAAAACGTTTATGCCTGCATTTGATATGAAGTTTTTTACAGGGCTATCTATATTAATTTTTGCAGTTGGCGGTTGTGAAAAGATTTCGCCGTATGTAAACGAAATGGATGATCCTGAAAAGGGATTCTCAAAAGGTATGATTGCATTAGCTATTATGGTAGCTGTATGTGCAATTTTAGGAACTATTTCTCTTGGAATGATGTTTGATTCAAATAATGTACCTAAAGACTTAATGACAAATGGAGCATACTATGCTTTCCAAAAGTTGGGGGAATATTATCACCTAGGCAATTTATTTGTTGTCGTTTATGCTATTACTAACATGATTGGGCAGTTTGCGGTATTGATTATATCTATTGATGCACCTTTACGTATGTTACTTGATAGTGCGGATAAGAATTTTATTCCTGAAAAGATGTTTATAAAAAATAAGTATGGAACATATAAAAATGGCCATAAATTAATTTTAATAATTGTTTCAATTTTAATAGTAGTTCCAGCCTTTGGTATTGGAAACGTAGACGAGCTGGTAAAATGGCTAGTAAAATTAAATGCCGTGTGTATGCCGCTTCGTTATTTATGGGTATTTGCTGCTTATATTGCATTGAAAAAAGCAGGAGAAAAATTCAAGCCAGAATATCGATTTGTAAAAAACAGAGCTGTTGGTATTATAATTGGAGGATGGTGTTTTGTATTTACTGCTTTTGCATGCATTAGCGGTATGTATACAACTGATAAATTCCAATTAGTGCTTAACATTATAACTCCTTTTGTATTACTTGGGTTAGGATTTATAATGCCATATTTTGCTCGAAAGAACAATAATTAATTATATAATAAAAATATTTAGCTCTAAGTGTTATAGCTTAGGGCTATTTTTTATTGTACAAAAAAACTATGAATTTATTAAATGCTAAATGGCTTATTATATAAGTCTTTAGTGATATAATTGCGTATACATTGGGGATTATGAGATTATAAAAATAAACGGAAGTGGAGGGCGGCGTAGCTAGCTTTTACAAATGAATACTAATTAATCAGAATCTTTGAAAAGTTTTAATACTAAAGCAGTAACAAATTATAGTAGATAGAGAATTTAAATACTTTATAAGTAATTATGGAAAGCGTATAGGATTTTAAAGAGGAAAATTGGTGCATTAAAAATATATTTAAAAGGTCTTTTAAATCGCTGGATTTTTAAGTATTATAATAAGTGAATGCTAACATTTTAATTGTCCTCCATATTATTTATTATGCTTAACAGCGGATGTATAACTTGGGGGATAAAACTTGTTTTTTTTAAAATAATACAGCGGGTTAAGTTGGCAGGATTAGAAAATACTTTTCAAAGAACTTTTAGGCTGCAAGATAGTAGCATTTGGAGGAAATATGTCAGATATTAGAGAATTGGGTTTTAATGATACAAATAGTTCAACAAAATCGCTAGGGGAGCAAACTTCAGAAAGAATTGTTCAATTAATTATAGATAATGATTGGAAATCTGGAGATAAGTTACCTAATGAATATGATCTTGCAAGTAGCCTTAATGTTGGAAGAAGTACAATAAGAGAGGCTATAAAGGCTTTGGTTTCACGAAATGTTTTAGAAATTAGACGTGGAGCTGGAACGTTTATTTCTGATAAATGTGGAATTGCTGATGATCCTCTAGGATTAACATTTGTAAAAGATAAATATAAGTTAGCGCTTGATTTGTTGGAAGTAAGATTTATGATAGAGCCATCAATAGCATCTATAGCGGCTACAAAAGCTACTGATGAAGAAATTGAGCAAATGTCTAACTTGTGTGACGAAATAGAGAGTCTTATCTTGAAAAATGAACCATATTTAGAGAAAGATATAGAGTTTCACACTGCAATAGCTAAGAGCAGTAAGAATTTGGTTGTGGTTAATTTAATTCCGATAATTAATAGATCTATTACTATATTTATCGATATTACAAATAGAAAATTACGTAATGAAACAATAGAGACACACAGGGAAATTTTAAATTCAATTAAGGAACATAATGCTAATGGAGCGCATGATGCGATGCTCTTACACTTAGTGTATAATCGAAGGAATATCGGAAGTATTATAGACAAGGAAAGAAATTATTAATTGTTTTGACTTGATGAAATACATCTGCTCTTGTTTTGGAGAAAGATGTATTTTTTTTGTTGTTATTTTAAATACATCAGATGAATATACATGTTTTATATTGTTTTTTATAGAAAAATAAGAATTGTAACAATAAATTCAAAAAAAATTGACAAATACATCAGATGTGATATTATAAATACATCAGATGTATTTAAACGGTGTCAAATAAAGATTAAGGAGAGAAATAGTATGATTAGTCAAGAAGTAAGAAAAATTGCACCAGAGATGGATCCACTTCGAAGAGGAATGGGATGGACAACAGAAGATTTATCAAAGCCACAAATTATAGTAGAAAGTACATTTGGAGATAGTCATCCAGGAAGTGCGCATCTATTGAAATTCGCTGACAAAGCAGTTGAGGGGATTACACAATCAGGTGGGAAAGGTGCTAGGTATTTTGCAACGGATATTTGTGATGGAATGTCACAAGGGCATGATGGAATAAATTACTCTTTAGCGTCTAGAGATACATTAACGTCTTTAATAGAAATCCATGCTAATGCAACACCATTCGATGGAGGCGTATTTATTTCAAGTTGTGATAAAGCAGTTCCATCACATCTTATGTCAATTGGAAGGCTAAACATACCAGCTATTATGGTTACTGGAGGAGTAATGGAAGCAGGTCCTGATTTATTGACACTAGAACAAATAGGTGCCTATAGTGCAATGTGCCAAAGAGGGGAAATTTCAGAAGAAAAATTAACTTTTTATAAAGAAAACGCATGCCCATCCTGCGGAGCTTGTTCATTCATGGGAACAGCAGCTACAATGCAGGTTATGGCAGAATCACTTGGATTAATGCTTCCAGGTAGCTCATTGATGCCAGCAACATGCGAAGATTTAGAGGAGGTAGCGTTAAAAGCAGGAAGACAAGCTGTTGAATTAGCTAAAATGAATCTTCGCCCAAAAGATATTGTTACAATTAAGTCCTTTGAAAATGCTATATTAGTTCATGCAGCTATATCGGGGTCTACTAACTCACTGTTGCATTTACCTGCTATAGCTCATGAATTTGGATTGTATATCGATGAAGAGACTTTTGATAGAATACACAAAGATGCACATTATTTACTAAACATACGTCCTGCTGGAAAATGGCCTGCGCAATATTTCTATTATGCAGGTGGTGTACCAGCAATAATGGAAGAGCTAAAGCACTTGCTTCATTTGGATGTTATGACTGTAACGGGTAAGACTTTAGGTGAAAACTTAGAAGAATTAAAAACTAATGGATATTATGAGAAGTGTAATGAGTATCTTGAAAAAGTGGGACTAAAAAAAGAAGATGTTATCCGTCCATTTAATGATGCTATTGGTACTAATGGTTCTGTATCAATATTAAAGGGAAATATAGCGCCAGAAGGTGCGGTAGTAAAACATTCTGCAGTTCCTAAAGAAATGCATGAGGCTATATTAAAAGCAAAGCCTTTTGACAGTGAAGAGGAAGCTATTGATGCAGTCTTAAGAAAAATAATTCGCCCAGGGGATGCGGTTATTATAAGATATGAAGGACCAAAAGGTAGCGGAATGCCAGAAATGTTCTATACAACAGAAGCAATTGCTTCGGATGAGGAATTATCTGCTAGTATAGCGTTAATAACAGATGGTAGGTTCTCAGGAGCTTCTAAAGGACCGGCAATTGGACACGTATCACCAGAGGCTGCAGTAGGAGGACCAATTGCGCTAATTGAAGAAGATGATTTGATTGAAATTAGTATTCCTAATAGAGTGTTACAGATCGTTGGTATAAAGGGAAAAAAATGCAGTAAAGAAGAAGTAGAGAAAGTCTTTGAAGAACGTAGAAAGAATTGGAAACCACGAAAATCAAAATACGAATCTGGAATTCTAAAGATTTTTTCAGAACATGCAGTATCACCAATGAAAGGTGGATATATGAAATAGATTAAAAACAGGGGAAAGATAAACCACTTATTATGTAGTATATAGATTAAAATCTTCCCCTATTAAGTGATTATTTTATACTTTCTATTATTAACTATTAAAAGGGAAAGAATGGTTCATGGGTTAGTGAATTGTTCTTTCCCTTTATTATGCTAGATTTAAAAGATATATTATGTAAGACAAGGAAGTAATGCCTTTTGGAGGTGGAAAGCTGAAAAAATAATCAGATTCCTATATGGAATTGTTAAATATATAAGTATCATGTGTTAGTAATGATGTGTATGAACTTATATTAGAACTGAAAAATATATACCTCAATAATAGTAAATAGAATTCTAAAGTGATATAATTTTGAAAAAGAACTATGTTCAAATGATATGTTATAGCAATTTAGGAGGAAATCTATTATGGAGAAAAGACTCTATCTATCAGCAACAGATAAAAAGTTAGCAGGGGTATGCGGTGGGATAGCTGAATACTTTGGACTTGATTCAACATTAGTCAGAATTGGGTGGGCAATTTTGATTGTTTGTGCAGGATCAGGATTACTCTTATATATAATTTGTGCATTGATTATACCAAAGCGACCGCTATGATCATCACAAGAAAAATCTAAATTTAAGAAAGTATACTAGTGAGCGAGCTTAATATAATATTAACTACCTAACTTGGGAGGAAACAAATGGATAAAGTAAATAGCTTGATAAAAAATACGCCAATACATTTAACAACAAATACTATAGTTTTAATAATAGTTGCCATTATTGCTCTTTATATATTAATTAAAGCAATAGCAGGTATCATAAGAATAGCAGCTCTTATAGGTGTGTGTTGGTTTATATTGATGTCTATTCAAAGTACAAATCTTATTAATATACCAATTATAAGAGAAGCATATACAACAGTAGAAAAAATAATTCCTTCAAAGGAATTATGGACAGAGGCTTTGGATAAGGCAGATAAGATAAACAAAGTAGTTAATGATTTAAAATAATAAATGTTTTTTATTTTCTACCTAGGGAAAGCTAATTTTAAGACATAAAAATAGATATTTTAATTAATTGAAAATACTTTTGAGGAGTGAAATGCATGAAGACGTCAACTCATAGAATAGCTATTCCTTCTATTTTAGAGGTAGGAAAAGGAAATATAAATAATGTAGGTAACTTGATTAAGAAAGCCATGTTTAAAAATGTTTTAATATGCTTTGGTGAGGGTTTAGAAGAATTATTTGGAGAGTCCATACGTAATTCTTTAAAAGAAGCTAATATAGGTATTTCAAGAATAGAAACAATATCAGATATAAATTTCGAAAAAATTAGTTTAAAAGCATTTGAAATATCAAATGACGTAGAGGCTCTAATCGGAGTTGGTGGAGGAAAGGCAATAGATGCTGTTAAGTATATGAGTTTTTTGAGAAAATTACCTTTTATTAGTATTCCAACCTCAACTTCTAATGATGGTTTCTCAAGTGCAGGTGCTTCTCTTTTAGTTAATGGCAGGAGAATGTCTCTTCCAGCTAAAACTCCTTATGGAATAATTGTAGATATTGATGTCATTAAGAGTGCACCAGAAAAATTTATATATTCGGGGATAGGAGATTTAGTATCAAATATCACCGCGTTGTATGATTGGAAATTTGAAGAAGAAAACGGAAGGATAATCATTGACGATTTTGCTACTATGATTTCTAAGAAAGCAGTCAATAGTTTTATAAGAACTGAGTTTAAAAATATTAAGGATGATTTGTTCCTGAAGGAATTAGTGGATTCATTAATATTGAATGGTATTTCTATGGAAATAGCAGGTAATAGCTCGCCGGCTTCTGGTTCAGAACATCTAATATCTCATGCATTAGATAAATTTTTAGAAATGCCTCAGCTTCATGGAATACAGGTTGGAATTGCAACATATATTATGGCGAAAGTACAAGATCATAGATTTGAAAGAATATCGAAGATATTAAAAGAAACAAACTTTTTCGAGCATGCAAAAACTTTAAAAATGAAAAAGAAAGATTATAAAAAAGCTATTGATATTGCTCAATCAATAAAACCTAATAGATATACGTACATTCATGTAGAGGAAAATAGAATTTTTGCTAAAAAAATTATAGATGAGGATGAAATTCTAAACTATATATTAATATAAAATTTTTCAGAGAAGATGGAAATAAAGAAATAAAATAAAGGTTAGATATATGAAAAGAGTTATGAATAAGCTATTATAAAAGCTGAATAAAAAAGTGTCCACTGGTAATACTAGATTTAGAGTTAGTATTATTCAAAAGAGGAGGAACTTTAATGGAAAAATTAAGAAAAGGTGAGCATGAAAAAGCTATGGAAAAAGCAAAAGAGATGCTTGATAAAGGTTGCGGAATGGGAGATATAGTGGAGGAAACAAAACTAAGCGAAGAAAACGTAATGAAGGCAAAAAGAAAATGGGAAGATAGATTGTAATCTTTGTTTTTACATAAAATTAATAGAAAAGTATGGTTTGTTTTATAACTACTAACTAGGTTAATAGATAAGTGCTTAGTTGGTAGTTTTATATTTTTATAATTTAATATAATAAAATTTGTTCAAGATACAAAAATATATTTATTAGTATTTCTAAAGCAACATGGACCTAGCGCTATAGTTATTGAATAAAATATACAACAATAAATAAAATTGTGAATAAATATTCAATTATCATGAATATAGTGTATAATATAATTATAATAATATAGAAGTTGGGGAAAAAATATGAATAATATTACATATAAATTTATAAATTGTGAAAGTAAAGAGTTTAAAGAAGTATCTGAATTAAGGTTTAAAATACTTTTTAAACCTTATAATAAAATTCATAAATACGACTATGATGAATTGGATTATAATAGCATACATTTGGTAGCTTTAGATGAGGGCATTGTGGTTGCATATTCGAGAATGACTAATCATAATATGAATGGTAAAATGACCAATATAGTTGTTAGTGAAAAATATGTGGGTAAAGGCATTGGCATTGAAATGTTAAAAAAACATAAAATTAAAGCTAAAGAATTTGAATTTAGATGTTTATATTTAAATGCAAGATTAGATACAATTAATTTTTATAAAAAGGCAGGATTTCAGTGTAAGGGCAACATATTTTTATCAGAAAAAAGTGGATTAGCATTACAGCCTATGTATTTTAGAATAAATTAATATATAATAAAATTATTATAATGGGAGCATAACTTATTATTATACAAATTCAGAATTGATAAATTATATAATTTTAGGCAATAATCTTAGTAAGATTATTGCCATTATTTTTTCACATAAAATATTTAGATATTCTCCTAACAACTTTTTCGGACATGTCTTGATTTTTTTATGTCTAAATAAGAATCACCAGGAATATTCTCAATAAATTTAAGAAATTTAATTATCTTTATATCTTTCTTTAATGATTCAAGACTGCGATAGTGTGTTGCTAATTCACGATTTGTAAAAAGAGCATGAATTTGTCTATGACAGGTTGAACATAAAGAGAGTGTTTTAAATTTTTCTCCGCCTTTTTCTAAGGGAATTAAGTGATGTTTAGTAATGCTAGAAACATTTCTACTGCATAATTCACATATATGGTTTTGTGCCATAAAATCCTCCTCTTATATATTAGCTTTACAATTTGATTATATCAAAATAATAAGTAAAAGCAAAAAGATTAAAAGTAATATCATTATTATTTTACTAACAATTATTCCGTAAAATTACAAAATTATAGAAGTACATTCTAGTAAGATTAACTTGCATATTTAAATTTATTAGTTTTCATGAAGTAGAATTGAGGTATTTATAGAATCACTGTTTCAAAATACAAATCAAAGATTTGAAATTTGTAATAATTTTGAGTTAAATTAGGAAAACTTTAATTATACTAATCTTAATTTCTTAATATATATTGCAATCATAAAGCTATATTTACAATTATTGTAAGTCGAATACTTAATTAAGGCTAATGTGTAGAAATTAAATTGAAATGTGGTGTAATAATAAAGTTGAAAATAATTCATTAAAAGAAGAAATTAGTGATAATTATATATGTATTCGTATTCATGTGGCGATTTCTACATTTTTCTTCAACATATGCAATAATTAGAATATTGCTTTTGATTTCATTATTACATACAATATTTTTCGTATGATAATATAGGGGGAAAATAAATGCTTATAAAGTTTTTAGATGTTTTATTAGGAGAACCTTTATCAAATGAACAAGGAAGCCATGAAAAGTATAATATTCCTTTTGGATTAGCAATTATGGCAAGTGATGCAATATCATCTGTAGCCTACGCTGCTCAAGAGATTCTTTTCGTTTTAATAGTTCTAGGTGTAGCAGCATATCAGTGGTTAACATGGACCTCTTTTATGATTATAGGATTATTAATAATATTAACAATTTCTTATATTCAGATTATCAGGGCTTATCCTCAAGGTGGGGGAGCTTACAAAGTAGCCAATGAAAATATAGGGAAAAAATCTGGCTTAGCAGCTGGTGCAGGTTTAATAATTAGTTATATACTTACTGTCGCAGTTAGCGCCAGTGCAGGTGCAGATGCTATTATTTCTGCATTTAGCAATTTGACAGAATATAAAGTCATGTTTGTTTTAATAATAATTATAGTTTTGACTGTTTTAAATTTAAGAGGTATAAGTGAATCTTCAAAAATTTTTGCTATACCTACGTATATTTTTATTTTTAGCATGGCTTTTATGATACTTTATGGTTTGTTTAAGTACTTTATATTAAATATTCATCCAGAACCAATGTATTCTATCCCAGCAAATACTACAGAAAATGTATCGATATTTCTTATTTTAAGAGCTTTTTCATCAGGATGTTCTGCCTTAACTGGAGTAGAGGCAGTAAGTAATTCCGTTCCGAATTTTCAGGAACCGAGCCAAAAAAGTGCAAAGACTGTTATGATATTATTAGCAGCTTTAATATTTTTCATATTTGGAGGAACTTCGGTACTTGCTATATTCTATACAGCTGTACCAATAGCAAATGGTCCTACAGTTGTTTCACAAATAGCATTTGCTATTTTCGGGAATGGCATAATGTACTATATAATTCAATTTAGTACTGCTGTAATTTTACTTATGGCATGCAATACAGCATATACAGGATTTCCAATGCTAATGTATATAGTTGGGAAGGATGGTTTTGCACCACGACAATTCACTATTAGAGGTAAACGACTTAGTTTTTCTTTTGGAATCGTTGCATTATCATGTATAGCTTGTATCTTAGTTATTATATTTAAGGCAGACACTCATAGGTTGATTCCACTATATGCTATAGGCGTATTTATATCTTTTACTCTAGGGCAATTTGGAATGGTGAATCATTGGAGAAAAGAAAAAGGTAATGGTTGGGTAAAACGTGCAATAATCAACGGTATTGGTTCCGTTGTTACTTTATTAACAACGATAATAATTTTAATTGAAAAATTTAGCGAAGGTGCATTTATAGTTGCAATTTTAATTCCAATCATAATTGTAATTCAGCTAAGAATAAAAAAACACTACGATAAAGTGGCTTGTGGTTTAAGTATTAGTCAATTAAATCTGAAAAAGGTGAATTTAAGAAAGAAATATACTCATATTGTGATAGTTCCAATTGCTAGCTTAAATAAAGCAACAATAGGTGCGTTGCAATATGCTCAAAGTGTAAGCGATAATGTTATTGCTCTTAATATTTCACCAGACAAGGAAGCTATGGAAAAATTAAAATCTAGATGGAGTGAGTTAGATACAGATATATTACTTGTCGCAAAATATTCGCCATATAGAGCTGTGGTTACTCCTTTGTTAAAGAATATAGAATTGATTGCAAATTCAACAGCTAAAGATGAGAAGATAACAGTAGTTGTACCTCAATTTGTTACTAATGAAAGATTTGGTGAGGTCTTACATAATCATACAAGTTTCTTTATTAGAGAAACCTTATTGAAGAACGATAACATAATTGTATCTACTTATCCTTATCATTTACTAGATGAGGATATAAAGCAAAGTAAGTAATTATTAATTATAGATTTAGGATATAAAAACGTGCTATATTGTTTGATTCAGCAATATAGCACGTTTCTTAACTTCATTATTATCTTTTCACTTTAGTTCCAAATAATTGATACCACATATTTAAAGCTTCCATGAATTTAGTTGTATCTAATTGTGTCGAACTTGGAAGTGTCTTAATAGAATCTTCATAAGATTGTCTTATAGCTGGCTTTATTTTATCTTGACTTTCTTTTGGAGCCATATCAAGTGAAACATTTTTTACAGAAGGTCCAGGATAAAAATAACCGCTATCGTATGTTATCGCTTGCATTTTTGGTGTCATAAGCCATGCCATTAGTTTTAAAACTGCATTTTTTTGTTCATCGCTAAGTCCTTTTGGAATTGCCATATACTGAGCATCTGAAACTAGTGTAGTATTGTTAAATACGAATCCTTGATATGTCTGTGGAATACCACCTATGATCCTCTGATTCATATCCCATCCTAACTGACTTGCTATAATAGATCTTTTTCCGTCCTTCAATTCTGTGAATGTAGTACCAGTCTTTGCAGGATAATAATCTATGTATTGGTTTAATTCCTTAAGATAAGCCCAAGTCTTGTCCCAAGTTTTGGGGTCTTTAGGATCTTTGTCTCCAAGAATATATGGTAAGCCTTGAAGAAAAATTCTTCCTGGTCCTGAAGCAGCAGGCCTTGCATATGTGAATTTACCAGGATTAGTTTGGGCAAAAGCTAAAAGTTCATCAGGCGTTTTAGGCACATTTTGTACAACATCCGGGTTATAAGTGAAAAATGGTCCGCTAGGCGAATACACATAAGTTATACCATAACCTTTTACTAAATCATAAGTGGCTTTAGCACCAGAACTATAATTACTTTCTAAATCAGGAAATTTGCTGCTATATGCAGGCATAATATTTTCTATAACATCTCTATCAATACATGTGGAAAGACCATCAATTCCAGTAAAAATCAAATTTGTTTGCATATCTTCAGATAAAATTTGAGCTTTTAATAAAGATGGAACCTCTAATGCAGTGGATTTTTTTACTACGACATCTCCTATTAAATCAGGGTTTGCAGCTTTAAATTGATCTATGGAATCTCCGACTAATTGCATACTTCCTGAAACATCTATTATATTTAAAGTAATAGGCTGCGTTGATTTGGAAACATTTTTTGAATCGCAGCCTGTTAATATAGTCGTCATAAAAACTATTACAAGTGCAACATTTAAAAATTTTAAATTTTTCATAATTATCCTCCATTTTAGTTTATATATAATGCTCTCTAGTTTAAAATTGCAAAATACATCTTAAGCTATTTATAACAACAATTATAATTTAAATTTACTTACTTCGTTCATCATAGAGGTTGTTAAATTTGATAAAGTTTGAGCTGAAGTTGCTACATCATTAAAAGATGAATTTATTTGTTGTACTGAGGCTGCTATTTCTTCAGATGAAGCTGCATTTTCTTCTGATACTCCAGAAATATCTAATGTTTTTGAGATTATTAGATCTTTTTCAATATTTATATTTTCAATAGATTTATTTATATTATCAACTCTAGGCAATATAGTATTTATAGCCTTAAATATTAAAGCAAAAGATTTTATAGAATCTTCAATAAGGACTGATTGATTATTTAAGCTATCTTTACCTAAATCAGTGGTCTTAACTGCTATTTGGGCTTCATTATTAATATTGGTAATCAAGCCACTTATATTACTGGCAGATACTTTAGATTGTTCCGCGAGCTTTCTGATTTCCTCTGCAACTACAGAAAATCCACGCCCTACTTCTCCTGCACGAGCAGACTCAATTGCAGCGTTTAATGCTAATAAGTCAGTTTGATCAGCAATTGAATTTATAATAGTAGTTATGTTGTTTACTTGTTCTACATGGTTATCTAATTGAACAACTTTATTTCTTACAGTGTCAAAAGATTCGTTTACATCTCTAATAGAATTAAATAAAAATTCTAATTTAGAGTTACTATCTTCGGCCATTGAACTAATATTATGTATATTTGAGTTTACATCATTAATTGACGCGGTTATTTGATCTAGTGAATCAGCGAAACTATCCAATGAAGTTTTTACATTCATTAAGTCACTAGATTGTTCAGTAGCAGCATTAGCGACTTCTTGAACAGCGGCATTAATTTCTTGTGCAGAAGAAGACATTTCATCTGAAGCTCCTAATAAATTAGTTGCTTGTATATTTACAACATTTGCTGAATTTCGCACTTCTTCGAGCATTGAAGAAATGTTTGAAATTGTTACTTTGAGTGATTTTTTCATTCTGCCAAATTCGTTTTTTAAGTCAGTGTTTATTTCGAAACTAAAGTCACCTCGAGCAACATTATCCAAATCGGACGTTATTTCTTTTATAGACTTTCTTATAACTAAGATTATAGAGGAGGAAACAAGTATCTGAAGAATAAAACCAATGAAGAAAGTGATAAAAAAGATTTTAGTGCTTCTAATGTATAAATTCATATTGTCATTATGTAGAGTATTAGCAGTATTTGAACTATAAGTTACTAAATTATCAAGAAAAAGTTGCATTTCAACTCCCAATTGATTAAATTTTTCTAAATCTATACCATATAATTTATTGCCTTTTTCAAGATTCTTAATTTGCTCATAGTAAGCTGAGGAGTCCTTCTTAAATTCGGATAAATTGTTTGTCTCTATAGTGCTAAGCGATAGGTTTTCGTAATCTTCTACCATTTTGTTTATGGCAGAGTAGTCATTATCTATAGCTGCTACATCATCATCATTAAATTCAGATATAGAAAGCCTATTGACATTTAACCGAATATTTAAGAAGGTTTGTCTAATTTCCTCAGTTTTAATAATTCTTGTTAATGCAATTGTGTACATTGATGATGAATTCGAGTTAATCGTTTTCATGTTATTATAACCAATTATTGCGATAGATAACGATACAACCGTTGATAAGATAACCATCAAAATAATGCTATTGATAATTTTAATATTTTTCAGCATAATTTTCCCCTTTCAAACATAATAATTTCCATATTGATAATATATCTAACCAATATTATACTCAAGGTCTAAAAAATCAGCGTATATATGAAATACGTACAATTATACTGCATTTTTCTGCTATTTTCTCATTATTGCTAACTATATTGTAAGTTAATGCATTTCAAAAAAATAATTAAATATTTATCTTGACATTGTAAACGGTTATGATTATTATTAAAACATAACTACCATACAAGTATGGCAGCATCGATTAATAATAGATTTTTTAAAATACTTATGATAAAATATAAGCACATCTACCATACAAGTATGGTAGTACTTGAAAGTAAGGGAGAATATAAAAATGGCTTTAGAGGTAAATAAAAATACAACAAGTAAAACTATATATTATAAACTTAGAGATGAAATTATTAATTTATATCTTGAGCCTGGTACTAGCATTTCTGAAAAGGAACTTTCGGAAAAGTATAGTGTGAGTAGAACTCCAGTAAGAGAAGCACTTGTTAGGTTAGCTCAAGAGGGGCTAGTTAATATTTATCCTCAAAAAGGAACGGTTGTTTCTTTAATTGATTTATCTGCAGTTGAAGAAGGAAGATTTTTACGTGAGCATTTAGAAAGAGCTGTGGTGAAGGAGGCTTGTAAAGAATTTTCACAAGAAAGTTTATTAGCCTTAGAAATGAATTTGAAACTTCAGAAAATGTATATTGAGAATCATGACTATAAGAAATTATTTGAAGCAGATGAGGAATTTCACAAGATAATCTTTGAAGGAAGTAACAAAAGAAGAATATGGAATAGTATTAATGATGGAAGTACAGAGTTTCAACGAATTCGTATGCTTAGATTAGTAACTAATTCTAGCTGGGATAACATATATCTTCAACATAAAGAAATTTTCAATGCGATAAAAGATAAAAATATAGATATAGCAGAAGGATTTATGAAGGAACATTTGAACATGGTTACATTCGATAAGAAAAAGATAAAAGAAGCTTATCCTAACTATTTTAAGGAATAACTGAAGCAATCAAACAGGCTCAAGATATAATGTTAATTATTTTTAAATTTAAGGAGGTGAGGCTTATAGATATAAGAAAATACAAATTAAAGGACCTGGTATATGATTGTTCTGCGACAATCAGTATATTGGAAGAAAGGACAATAAGAGGACAGGAGTGATATTACTATGAAAATGGGTTTTAGATGGTACGGAGAAGGTAATGATACCGTAACACTTGAACAAATAAAGCAAATTCCTGGAGTAGGGGGAATTGTTTGGGCTCTTCATGATATGGCAGCAGGTGAAGAATGGCCAATGGAAAAGATTCTTGAAGTAAAAAAATCAGCTGACAAATATGGATTTAATATGGATGTTGTTGAAAGTGTTAATGTACATGAGGATATTAAATTAGGTTTACCAACAAGAGACAAGTATATAGAAAATTATAAAAGGACAATAGAAAAGTTAGCTAAGGTTGGAGTTAAAGTAATCTGCTATAATTTCATGCCTGTATTTGACTGGCTTAGAACAGATCTATACAAGAAAGCAGAAGATGGATCAACAGCTCTTTTTTATGAAAAAGCAAAGATTAAAGATATAGATCCAATGGAATTAGTTAACAAAATTGCATCTAATCCAGATCTTACAATGCCAGGCTGGGAACCAGAAAGATTAAAGAATTTAACACAGCTTTTCGAAGCATACAAGAATGTAACAGAAGAAGATTTATGGAACAATTTAAAATATTTCTTAGAACAAATTATTCCTGTAGCTGAAATTAATGATATTAAGATGGCAGTGCATCCGGATGATCCACCTTGGCCAATATTTGGATTACCAAGAATCGTTAAGAACAGAGACGATTTAGCAAGATTATTAAAACTTGTTGATAATCCGTATAATTGCTTAACTCTTTGCAGTGGAGCTATAGGTTCAGATCCTAATAATAATGTTCCAGCTATGATAAGAGAATTTGGTAACAGAATTGCGTTTGCACATATCAGAAATGTAAAGATTTATGAAAATGGTGATTTTATTGAAACATCTCATAGAACTTGTGATGGTTCATTAGATATATGTGATATAGTTAAAGCTTATCACGAAGTTGGATTTACTGGATATGTAAGACCAGACCATGGAAGACATATTTGGAATGAACAATGCAGACCAGGTTATGGACTTTATGATAGAGCACTTGGAATTATGTATTTATGGGGAATATGGGATTCTCTTGAAAGAAATAAATAAAAGAGATAACTAAGAATTTTAGTTCATAGAATCTTAAGATACAAAAGATAATTAATAGTATTGACTTTATTAGCAATAGTTTTAAAGAGGTGAAAAAAATGAATAACGCCAAAATAGTACTAAGTAAGGAAAGTATCAAAAATACTGATTTATGGAAAAAAGCTGGAATTGAGATTCCAAAGTTTGATTATGATAAGATGTCAGCATCAACTAAGGAAAATCCTACATGGATTCATTTTGGAGCAGGAAACATATTCAGAGGATTTATAGCAATATTACAACAGGAACTTTTAAATACAGGAAAAGTAGAATCTGGTATTGTTGCTGTAGAAGGATATGACTATGAAATTATAGATGAAATTTATTCTCCTTATGATAATTTGAGTTTACTAGTAATTATGAAACCTGATGGTAGCTTAGAGAAAAAAGTGGTAGGAAGTATAGGTGAAAGCTTAGCTGGTGATTACTTAAGAGAAAAAGATTGGAATAGGTTAAAAGAAATATTTTCAAATCCATCTTTACAAATAGCAAGTTTTACAATAACAGAAAAAGGTTATAGTGTGAAGAATTTATCTGAACAAGATACAACAGATGGTTTAGAACATCCTGTAAGTATTATAGCTAAAGTTGCATCCCTAGCATATGTAAGATATCAAAATGGACAACTTCCAATAGCTTTTGTAAGTATGGATAATTGTTCTAAGAATGGTGAAAAACTTCACAATGCTATGGAAATAATGATAAAGAAATGGATAGAAAATGGATTAGTTGATAAAGGTTTTCTAGAATATATCAACGATACTAAAAAGGTATCTTTCCCTTGGAGTATGATAGATAAAATTACACCGAGACCATCACAAAGTGTTAAAGATACATTAGAAGAAGTTGGTTTTGATAGTACTAAAATTGTGACAACTAGCAAAAACACTTATATTGCACCTTTCGTAAATGCAGAAGGACCTCAATATCTTGTAATAGAAGATAATTTTCCAAATGGACGTATGCCTTTAGAAGAAGCAGGAGTATTTTTAACAAATAGAGAAACTGTTGAAAGGGTTGAAACAATGAAGGTAACTACTTGTTTAAATCCACTACATACTTCTTTAGCAGTTTATGGATGCTTACTTGGATTTAATTTAATTGCAGACGAGATGAAGGATCCAGCCTTAAAGAAATTAGTGGAAAAAATTGGATACGAAGAAGGAATGCCAGTTGTTGTTAATCCAGGAATATTAAAACCTGAAGACTTTATTAAAGAGGTAGTTGAAGTTAGGCTTCCAAATCCATATATACCTGATACACCACAAAGAATTGCTTCAGATACATCTCAAAAAGTTGGAATAAGATTTGGAGAAACAATTAAAGCTTATAATAATAGAGAAGATTTAGACGCTAAAGAACTTAAATATATTCCTCTAGTTATAGCAGGTTGGTGTAGATATCTAATGGGATTAGATGATAATGGTAATGTTATGGAATTAAGTCCAGATCCTTTATTAGATGAACTAAGAAAATATGTATCTGATATAAAACTAGGTACTAAAGAATCAGCAAAGGATAGTTTAAAACCAATACTAATAAATGAAGAAATTTTTGGAGTAAATCTTTATACTGTAGGTTTAGGTGAGAAAATTGAAGGTTATTTTAATGAATTAATTTCAGGTGTTGGCGCTGTTAGAGCAACTTTGGAAAAATATTTAAATTGCAAATAATTATATAAGAAAATCGAGTATAAAAATAAACATTTTTATCATTCTTCATTTATTATCTGCCCAATAATACAAACAAAGAATGATAAAGAATGTTTAAGAAAATTAATATGAAGTACATTATAACATAAGCAATGCTAATTAACAACCTTACGAAAATATCAAGAGGAGTATACAAAAGAAAAATAAAAGTTTTATTGATATCATTTAAGTAAGGGGGTTAAGTTAGCTAGATTAATAAGATAAATAATTTCAAATGTAATAAGGTTAATATATAAAGGCGAAGAAAACGTTGTAGTAAAGTGTTGAGTGGATGCAAATTACAATAATGTGCGTGGATTTATATAATGTGTGTTATTAACCCAAATATTCAATGCTTTACAAATATAAAATATTTATTTGAGAGAGTAGGATGACGAATATGAAAAATTTTATGGATGAGAATTTTTTACTATCTAATCAAACAGCTATAGATTTATATCATAATTATGCTAAAAACTTGCCTATTATTGATTACCACTGTCATATTGATCCAAAAGAAATATATGAAAACAAAAAATTCAGTAATATAACTGAAGCATGGCTTTATGGTGATCATTATAAATGGAGAGCCATGAGAAGTAATGGCATAGATGAAAAATGCATCACAGGAGATGGAAGTGATTATGATAAATTCTTGGCATGGTCACAAACTATACCTATGGCTATAGGAAACCCTCTTTATCATTGGACTCATTTAGAGCTTCAAAGATTCTTTGGAATATACGAACCACTTGATGAAGATACTGCTCCTGAAATTTGGAAGAGAACCAATGAATTATTAAATGGAGAAGGTTTTAATGTTAGAGATTTAATTATAAAATCAAATGTTGAAACTATATGTACAACAGATGATCCGATAGATACATTAGAATATCATATAAAAATTAAAGAAGATACTAGCTTTAATGTAAATGTTTTACCTACTCTAAGACCAGATAAAGGAATTGAAATAAATTTAGATGGTTTTGTTTCTTGGGTAAAAGCGTTAGAAAAAGTGTCTGAAATATCTATAGACAATTATGATGAATTTCTAAAAGCTCTTGATTCAAGAATAAGATTTTTCCATTCAGTTGGATGCAGAATAGCTGATCATGGTATAGATGGTGTTGTAGTTTATGCAGATACCTCAAAAGAAGAAGCTGCAGCTATATTTGCAAAGGTTTTAGATGGAAAGACTATAAGTGCTGATGAAGAGAAAAAATATAAAACCTATACGTTAAGACATGTATTTAAGCTTTACCATGAGTTAGGGTGGACTATGCAGCTTCATATTGCAGCTCTTAGAAGCAATAATACAAAAATGTTTAAAGAAATAGGACCTAATACAGGATTTGATTCAATTAATGATGAAAGTATAGCTTATCCGCTTTCTAGGCTTTTAGATTCTGTAGACAAAGAAAATTCTCTTCCAAAAACAATTTTATATACATTAAATCCAAAGGATAACTATGTTCTTGGAACTATGATTGGAAATTTTCAAGGGGATGGAATTCCAGGAAAAATGCAATTCGGTGCAGCTTGGTGGTTCAATGATAATAAGGATGGAATGATTGAACAAATGAAGGCATTAGGAAACCTTGGATTGTTAGGACGCTTTGTTGGAATGTTAACTGATTCTAGAAGTTTCTTATCATATACTAGGCATGAATACTTTAGAAGAATTGCTTGTAATTTAATTGGAGAATGGGTAGAAAACGGAGAAGTACCTAAAAATGATAAATTACTTAAAAGAATTGTTGAAGGTATATGCTATAGCAATGCAAAAGAATATTTTGGATTTGATGAAAAATAATTCGGAAACACTTAATTGATGAAAGTGAGGAAAAATATATGTCAAATAATAATAGAAAAATCACGATAGCTAGAGGTGTTGGTTATGGACTAGTTGATTTAATGGGTGGTGGAGCATTCACCATTATTGGAGCTTTCTTACTATTTTTCTATACAACATTTGCAGGATTAACACCGATAGAAGGTGCTTCTATTATAGCTATAGCTCGTATAGTAGATGCAGTTGCTAGTTTATTTATCGGTAGTATATCTGATAATTTCTATAAAACTAAACTTGGAAAACTTTTTGGTAGACGTCGTTTCTTCCTATTAATCGGAGCTCCGTTAATGGCAGATTACGTATTACTATGGGTAACAGGAAGAAGTTATGCATTCTATTTAGTTACTTATTTACTATTTGAAATAATTGCAGCAATGGTATTAATTCCATGGGAAACATTACCTGCTGAAATGACAAAAGATTTTACTGACAGAACTAAATTATCGGCATCAAGAATGTTTATTTCGGCAACAGGTACATTTTTAGCTACTTTTGTTCCAGGAAGATTAATAGCTTTCTTTGGTGACAAGAGCCCTCAAGCATATTTCATTAATGGATTAGTTTTTGCCATTATATATGCGATATGTATACTTATATCACATAAAGTAACATGGGAAAGAGACCTTACACCTGAAATGGAACAAGAGTTGTTAAATAGTTCTACAAGTAAGAGTTTTGGTGAACAATTAATGACTATTGTAAAGGTTGCTGGTGACTATGTTTCTACATTTAAGATTAGAGCGTTTAGACAACATTTAGCAATTTATATATGTTCATTTACGGCTAAAGATTTATTTAATTCAGTATTTATATATTTCTGTGTATTTAATTTAGGTGTTTCATCTACTACTGCTGCGAATGTACTTTCACTTAGCATCATTGGTATTCCTGTAACAATATTAGGCGGATTCTTAATGATTAAAGTTGGACCAGGTAACTTATATAAGATGGCTTATTCTATTATGATTATATGTTTATTAGCGTTTTATGGACTTTATGTAGGTAACTTAGGATCAAATATTGCCCTACTATTTGTAATTGGTACAATTTATCAAGTAGGAAGAAGCTTACTAGAGTTTACTCCATGGAATGTATTTCCATTCATTCCTGATGTTGATGAAATGGTTACAAGACAAAGAAGAGAAGGTCTTTTTGCGGCAGTTATGACATTTACTAGAAAAAGTAGTGTGGCAATAGCTACATTTGTTATAGGTGTTGTATTGCAAGAAAGTGGGTTTGTTAAAGGACAAGCGACTCAATCACCACAAGTTGTATCAACTATAGCTACTCTTTTAGCTGTTGGGTGTATATCTTTACTTGTAATTGCGTTAATTTGTGCTGTAACTTTCAAACTTAATAAAAGGACACATGGTATATTAGTAGATGAAGTTGAACGTTTAAAAAACAATGGATCAAAAGAAGAAGTAACTCCAGAAACAAAGGCAATTGTTGAAAATCTTACTGGATATAAATATGAAAATGTTTGGAAAGAAACAGCAGTGTAAATTAATTCTTTTGACTAATAGAATATTAACATATTAAAATAGCTCAAAATAATCATAATCTCTAGATACGTTTCAATTTAGTTATTATAGCTGTCTTAAGATAGAAAGTAAATTGCTATTTTAAGGCAGCTAATTTTAATTTCAGTTGTACTAAAATATTATTTTGATAGCTTCTATATTGTATGTAAGAATATAAAGGTATATCTTAAATAATTAATTGTACTATATAAATATAAAAATGTTATTAATATATGTCTATAAAAAATTAGGTTAGGAGACCGAAATATGAGTAATAAAAATAATTGTCTTTATTGTGATAAGGATGAAAAACTTGATAATTTAATGATTGAAATATGTAAGCTTGAAGTGTCAACTCTTTATTTGTTCAAAGAACAAAGCCATAAAGGAAGATGCATTGTTGCTTATGATAAACATGTGAAAGAATTATTTGAATTGGATGATAAGGAATTAGAATTATATATGAAAGATGTCACTAGAGTAGCGGCTATGATTAAAAAAACTTTTTCACCTGATAAAATAAATTATGGAGCATATTCAGATACGCTTCCACATCTTCACTTTCATTTAGTTCCTAAGTATAAAGATGGATATTCATGGGGTGGTGTATTTGAAATGAATCCTCAGAAAAAATATTTAAGTGATGAAGAATATGTGAAGAGGATTAATCTCATAAAAGAAAATTTATAATTATATATTTTGTGTTAGCTATTTCAAAATAGAGGATAGATATCTGTTTTGAGGTAGCTATTTTACAATACAGATTTATGAATTTATTTTGTATTGGATGTATTAATAACTATATATCCATATTAAGTTTTGAATAGAACTTTCTATTTATACTAATCAAGAGGAACTTATAATATAAGTACAAGGGGATAATTCTACAGCATATGGAAAAGAAAATAGATTTATTTGAAACTTAGATTAAAAGTTTTAGTAAAGTTTCTTCAATGACAAGTTTAGGAGGCATAGATATTGAATTATCCCCTATAGATATTTATGATATATATTCCTTTTTAAGAAGACATAAAGCAAAAAGTTAAACATATATTATAATCTAAGAAATGTACTAAGATTACATTTGGAGTTGAAATTAGATTGAAAATAATGATCAATATATTTGTTTTGTAAAGAATAGGCATGATTATTTATAATTTTTAAATTATCAGAGCTTAATAAAATTAAAATAATAAACTTTTACCTAATTAGTTTATGTAAAACATTGAATTTATTTCCTTATTATGTTATAATTTAGAGGTTGAAAAAATTGGATTCCAAAATAGTTTTTTGACTTTTACACTGTGTTAGAGATTCATCATCTAAACATTTTTAGCTATGTAAAATTCGTTAACAGATTGCGTACTTTTAAAACTGTGCATGATGTCTACACAGAAGTGTTGTAATTAAATAAGAAAATATAGTTAGAAAGAAATTTATAAAATATTTTAGATTATCTCTAGTTTTTAAAAATCGAGAGGTAGTCTCTTTTGTTAATAGTAGAATATATATTTTATTTAGTTTGTTTAAGTTCAATAAAATATGTATTCTAATTAAGAAAATATAGAGAGGGTTGTATTATTATGTGGATAAAGTTCTTAATGGAATATTTTAAGTCACCAAGAACTGTTGGAGCTGTAGCGCCTAGTTCTAAAAAGCTTGCGGAAAAAATGGCGCATGATATTGATTTTGACCATGCAAAATGTATTGTGGAGTATGGTCCTGGAACAGGAGTGTTTACTGATAGACTAATGAAAAAAATAAAGGATCATACGATGTTAATGCTCGTAGAATATAATGAAGAATTCTGCAGAGAACTAGAGGAAAAGTATGGTGAATATAATAATGTTATAATAGTAAATGACTCAGCTGAAAATGTAGATAAATATTTAAAAGAATACAATATTAAAGAAGTAGACTATGTTGTATCAGGATTACCATTTGCTAGTTTGCCAAAGAATATGTCAAATAGAATATTGAAAAAAACAAAAGATATATTAAAAAAGAATGGATTATTCATAACATTTCAATATACATTGCTTAAAAAGGGATATATAGGAAGTTATTTTGAAGATATAAGTCTAGAAAGGGTAGTGTTAAATATACCACCAGCATATGTCTTAAAATGCCAAAATACCTAAGATGATCAACATAATTTTAAGTTATGTGAGAACTTGCTAAAATAATAGTAGTAAGTTTATTTTATAAATTTAGAATGTTGGTATTTAGAAATATAAGTTTTGTAGGAGATTTAGAATTTTATATTAAGTTTTGAAGAAGAATACAAATATATATATATTTTGAAGATAATAATTTTTAGCATTTAATTAATATAAGTGAAGCTCTCAATGTATGTTGAGAGCTTTTTATTTTTAAAGATGATGTTTAAGAATAATTATTATATATACTTTACCTTAAATTTCCGAAGTAATATTATACTGTAAAAATAACATTTATTAAGAAGTATAAAATAAAGGATTTTTGAAATTATTGTAGAATTATAGAAATTATAGGAGCATTTTAATATAATAGTGAATATAACATTACAATAAGTTTGCATTAAAAAAGATAGTTTGCGAGGGAGGAATGCAAGTCGTGTAAACGTTTTTTGAGAAAGGTGGGCTCATATTTGTTATAAATTTAACAAATATGATATCTACGTAGTTGTAGTGTATTAAAAGGATTGAATTATTAATATGATTAGATCCTACTAAGGAGGAAAGTCAAAATGGGAATATTAAATTTTAGGTTACGCAAATTAAGTTGCATTGTAGTAATAATTTTGGTTGGAAGTATTTTATCAGCTTGTTCCCAAGCAGGTAAAGTAATTATTGACAACGAGCCAAAAGAAGATAGGCAAAAAGATTATATCGAAGAAGTTCCAACACAAACTGTAACAAATGAGAAATCAGTAGATTTGGTGCCGTTGTACGAGCAGGTAAGAAGTTTAAAGGGACAAGAGGCATTGGATTTTTTTGAAAGTCTTAAATCCAAAGGATTATCGGATAGTGATATATTAGAATTTTTTATTAATTTGCCTCTTTCAGATGCCAATAAGGAGATTACTGATATATATAAGAATGAAAAATTTGAAACTTATATGAGTACATATCCTACGGGAAAGCCTTACGGAAATTATAAATGGACAAATGGAGATGGAACTAAGATAAAAGGAGCATTTAGTGAGCTGGATTTGAAATTACCATTTTCAAATTATGTAGCCTTAAAATCAGGACCAGTTGGAGACTCAAATAAAAAGTATAGAATTGGTGTTGCTATCCATGGATTTGATCAGCCATGGAATGTTAGTTTAGCTGATGCAGCTCAATGGGAAGCAGAAAGACATCCAAATGTCGAAGTTGATGTTAAAGATGCTCAATGGGACAACGATAGAATGGCAGATATTATTGATAGTTTTGTTTTGCAGAAAGTGGATGGAATTTTAACTTGGCCTATGGTTGAATCAGAAACAACTATTGCACCAGTGAAAAGGGCAATTGAGGCAGGTATACCAGTTGTAAGCGTTGATAGAATGACAGGACTCGAGGAGACTACGAGTAGAGTTACTGGGAATTTTCCAGCAAATGGTGCTCAATGTGGTATGTATTTAATTTGGAAACTTGCAAAAGAAGGTAGCCTAAATGCAAATGTAGTTCTTCTTAGAAAGCCTTCGGGAAGCACTGCTGATGCTAATAGAACTGGTCATTTCCTTAAGGTACTAAGTTATTTTCCTGATATTCATATATTAAAATCATATCATGATGATGATAATACAGCAGAAGCACTTGCCAATATGCAATTAGCATTAAATGAATATCCTTCTATTGATGTTGTATTTGGGACAGGTGATCATGAAGCTATTGCTGCTTATGATGCATCAAAGAATGCTAATAGATTAAATAGCAGAAAGGATGCTAAAAAGATGATGTTTTTATCAATTGATGATTCTAAAAAGGCAATTACATCCGTAAAAGATGGATTGTTTGAAGTGAATACACCATACACGCCTTTAATATCTGATATTGGAATGAGAACTTTACTTAATATAATCACTAAAAATGGTTCAATGCCACATGATATTATTACACCTAATATACCTATGGTGACAAAAGACGGAGATACTATATTTGGATTGAAAACCCAAACACCTGATCAATGGTATGAATATACTTTTGGAGCACCAATTAAATAATATATAGATATTAATTAGAAGTTAATATTAGATCTGAAAATTTTACAGAATCAATGACATAAGAGGAAGGAGAAACTTCAAGATGAAAAAAATAGGCTCAGTTCCAGGAAGAATTCCCTTAACAATAAAATCAAAGCTTATTATAAGCTTCTCATTAATAGTATTTTTAATATCTACAGTAGGAATGACATCTTATATGACTATGAGGTCTTACTTGGTACAAGAAAATATTATGATTGAAAAAAACGTTATGGCGAATGATATAATAATTTTAATAAACTCAATTCCTCAGGATATATCAAAATATATATTAAACCCAACAGCGGAGAATAAAAAAATTATAGATGATAAGTTTATAAATATTAATAAAAATCAAGAGTTTATTAAAGACAATCTATCTGGAGAGAAGGCACTGAAATCTTTTGATGCCGTAAGCAGAATGTTAGAGTCGTATTCAGAGGAAAATATAAAGCTTTTTGAAAGTAAGAATGCCACTGAAATGGTGGAAAAAAATAAACTTATGAATAGGTTTTCTAAGCTAATTCAAAATAGCATGCAGGAATATATGTCAGTAGAATTAGATCAACAAAATAGAGCTAGAGCAGATTTGGCTAAAAAATCTAATTTCACAGGAGTATTAATCATTGTCTTCATAGTATCCATAGGTTTTTTTAGCATAATTTTTGCTATTTTCTTTTCGATAAAGTTAGGAAAATCATTGAATAAAATTGTACTATTAGCTGATGATATTGCTAATGGAAACTTACAGGTAGAAGAATATAAAGTAAATTCTAATGATGAAGTATCTTTGTTGGCAAGTTCTTTTAATGAAATGACAAAAAATCTCAGAACTATGATTAGAGGTATTATCAATAATAGTAAAGATTTATATGAATCTTCTACTATGATCAAGGATAGGGCTAAGGAAAGTGTCAAGGCAGTTAATCAGATTGCAGTATCTACTCAAGATGCTGTCGATGGTTCGCAGTATCAATTTAGTGAAGCAAAAAGGACTGAAGAAGCAGTTAATAGACTTATTAAAATGAATAGCACAATAAAAGAAAAGTCAAATAATGTTTTATCTTCGGCCAACAAATCTCTTAAAATAGCTGAAGGTGGAAATGAGAAAGTTAGATCCATGTTAAATCAAATGAACACTATTAAGGAACAGGTTATGAATATTCAATCGGTAACTGGCATTTTAAAAGAAAATTCATCGCAAATAGAAACGATACTAGATACTATTTCTAAAATTACAGCTAGTACGGAGTTGTTGGCTCTAAATGCTGCTATTGAGGCAGCTAGAGCAGGTGAATATGGAAAAGGATTTGCAGTTGTATCAGATGAAATTCGTAAACTAGCAACAAGTTCTGCAACATCTACTGTAGAGATATCTAAAATTTTAACTCAGATTCAAAATTATATTAATGTATTGATTAAAAGTATGTCCATTGCGGTTAATGAGGTGATGAGTGGCTCGGAGAAAGTTTTAGAAGTTGAAGGAGCATTTAAGAATATTGTGGAGTCAAACAATGATGTTGACGGTGAAATAAAAAATATTTCAGGAGAAATTTTAGTAATGGTTAATGAAATAAGTGCAATTGAAAAAATATCTAAGAATATATGTGAAATTTCAAATAAATCACTAGAAGGAAGTACAGATATATCTGCAATAGTGGAAGAACAGCTAGCAACCCAAGAAGAATTCTTTGCATCTGCTACTACTTTGGCTAACATTTCAAGTGAGTTATCAAACGTTGTTTCTAAGTTTAGGGTTTAAGCGAACTTTAGAAATTTTAATAGGAGTAATACAAGATTATTGGAATGTTGAAATATGTACTGAGTTAGTGAAGTTTTTAGGAATAGAAATTATGATATAATAACACTAGATTTAAATTAGAAATATATTTCGTTTTAATTTGATATAGGAAGAGGAGCGTATTACATGAAAAGTCTATGTGTAATTGGAAGTTTAAATATGGATTTAGTAACTACAGTAGAAAATTTTCCTTTGGCAGGACAGACTATCATGGGGAAAGAATTTAATACATTTCCAGGAGGAAAAGGTGGGAATCAAGCAATAGCACTAGGTAGATTGGGATCAGATGTGCTTATGGTAGGAAAAATAGGGGGAGACATATATGGAACAAGATATTTAGAAGTTTTAAGAAATAATAATGTTAAGTATGATGGAGTAAGTATTGAAAAAGGTATGTCCTCTGGAGTAGCAGTGATACAAGTAAGTAATAATGGAGAGAATAATATAATTGTTGTTCCAGGAGCTAATGCAGAAGTTGATATAAATTATATTGAAAGCAAATGGAGTTTGATTGAGAGAGCAGATATATTCTTATTTCAATTAGAAATTCCATTAGAAACAGTAATTGCAACTATGAAAAAACTAAAAAAACAAGGTAAGACAGTAATACTTGATCCAGCACCAGCGGTAGATCTTCCTGATGAAATTTTTAAATATGTGGATTATTTAACACCTAATGAAACGGAGTTGGAGACTTTAATTGGAAGAAAGATAAATAGTGAAGAAAATTTTGCAGAAGCGGCACAAACATTATTTGATAAGGGGGTAAAAGTTATAGTTGCAAAGTTAGGTAGTGATGGGGCTGCAATTATTAAGAAAGATAAATGTACTAGAGTTCCGGGATTTACTGTTGATGCAATAGATACAACAGCAGCGGGAGATTCTTTTAATGCAGGATTTGCTTTTGCCCTAGCAAAAGAAAAAGAACTTAAAGAATGTGTAATATTTGGAAATGCAGTAGGCGCTATTTCAACAACCGCACTAGGAGCTCAAGAAGCTATGCCAACATTTGAAAGAGTTGATAAATTTATTAGGGATAGATAAATTTATCAGAAAAATTATATTTAAGTTAAATAATGAAAAATTAGAATCAGCACGTAGAGTGCTAAAAAGCAAGGTTAAGTAAAAACAAAGTTCATATTTATAATATAAAAGGATTTGCAGGGTACAAATATCCTATAAAGAAACTGTTGTAAATAATATATGACTCAATATCTAAATAATTATAGTTGGATATTGCGTTAAAAATTATTTTCAGCAGTTTTTTGTTGATTCTAAATTAAGGAGCTGAAATTAAGAAAGTTTAATTATAATCATTTTTTACATATCATTCAATTTGTGGTAAGAGTAAACTGTTATTGTGGTGCTAGTTTATTATTAAACAAGCTGTTTCAAAACTTTAAAAATATTAAAGAAGGAGTGAGTTAAATGGGATATCATGAAACAGAATTTAGAGAGTATTCAAGGAAAGGAATTATAAAAAATACGGAATGAAATTTTGAATTAGTAGAGGTAAGATAAAGATGAAGAATAAAAATAGAATAGGAAACTTATTTGTCAAGTTAAAACAGAATGCTAAAGCTTGGATTATAGCAATCTTTAATTTCGCGCCTAAAGATACTATAGAGAGTTTTGATTACTATGAGTTTAAAAAGATAAAATCTAACGATTATGAGGAATGTAGAAATAAGATTAGCATTCAGATGCAAAGAGATAGGCTTTTATTTTAGGGTTATAATAATGGAATCTCAAATCTGAAAGTATTAGAAAATACAAGTAAGTTTTAAGATATATCTAATATACTAATAGGTCAACCATAGAGTAATAAATAGAAATGGTTGGCCTATTTTTATTTGAAATAAATAGAACTTTGAAAAATCTTATGAGATGCAGCTAGAAAGTCGATATTTATAATGTATAAACATTAATTATAAATGTTTGTTTATATATAGACAAAATAAATAAAAGTCTGTAATATATTAAATAGAAAGTAATTATATTGAAAGGGAATGAGATTAATGGATATAAAATCAAATGAATTATTTTGGAATGCTACTATAAGTGAGCTTAAAGAAGGGGTTATCGAAGAAAATGATGGATATAGGTGTATAATATGCGAAGAAGAATTCCAGAGAGGAAGAATATATGAAATAAATTCAAAGTTGTATGATGCGAAGAAATCAGCAGAGTTGCATCTTAAAACAAGTCACGGTTCAATGCTTGAATATTTATTAAATATGAATTCTGGTTTTACTGGAATATCAGATGTTCAAAGAGAATTAATAAAATTGATTGCTCTGGGATTATCTGATAAAGAAATTTCAGAGAAACTTAAAGTTGCGCAATCAACAATACGAAATCATCGATATAAATTAAGAGAGAAGGAAAAGCAAGCAAAATTATTTTTAGCTATGATGGATTTGCTTTCAAAAACTACAGATAAGAAAATTAATAAAATTGGTAAAGAGACTATATGTGATGCTTATAAAACGGCAACTACTTTAGATGATAGGTATAATATAACAGATAAAGAAAAGAAGAGTGCGATTGAAACTTATATGAATGAAAATGGTGGTTTAAAGAGTTATCCAGCTAGAGAAAAGAAAAAGATTATTGTATTAGAAGAGATATCAAGAAATTTTTCAAAAGGAAAGCAATATTCTGAAAAAGAGATAAATAGGATTCTAAAGAGGGTGTATGAGGATTACGTAACCATAAGAAGAGCTTTAATAGAGTATGGATTTATAGAAAGAAAAAAGGATGGAAGCAGCTATTGGATTAAGGAATAAGTTTTTACGCCAAAGTGGAATTGGTTAGATGATAATGAGCTTGATTTTTGATATAATAATTTATAGCAAAATTAGTATAGGGGGATATATATGGCAATTGGAAGAAGTAAAGTAGTAATAGTTGGAACGGGTTCTGTTGGGGCAGCGGTAGCATTTGACATGGTAATGAATCATGCTTGTGATGATTTAATATTGATTGATATAAATAAAGAAAAATCATGGGCTGAAGCAACGGATTTACAGCATTCTCTTGGATATAGCGGAAGTAAGATGAGGGTGAAAAATGGGGAGTACGAAGAATGTACTGATGCAGATATAGTTGTGATTGCAGCTGCGTTACCTTATATTACAGGTCAAACAAGATTAGATATGTTAGAAAAAGCTGCAGGAATAATGAATAATATAGTGCCGAACATCATGAAAAGTGGATTTTCAGGCATAATAGTTGTGATAACAAATCCTGTAGATGTTATGTCATACTATGTGCATAAACTTTCAGGTTTACCAGCAAGCAAAGTCATTGGAACAGGAACAGCTCTAGATTCAGCACGTTTGAAATATCATTTAGCTGATGTTATGAGTGTTGATCCACAAAGTGTTCATGCTTTGTGCATGGGAGAACATGGAGATTCGCAGATAATTCCATGGAGTCAAATTACAGTTGGGGGTAAAAAGTTTTTAGATATAATCAATGACAATAAAATGAGATTAAAAGGCTTTAATTTAAATTCAGTAACGGAAGATATTAAGAAAATAGCATATCGTATTGTAAATGCTAAAGGTGCAACTACTTTTGGTATTGCAGCAACTACTGTTCAGATTGTAAAAGCAATATTACGTGATGAAAATAAAGTTATTCCTGTATCGGCTATGCTTAATGGAGAGTATGGTGAAAGCGACACATATGCAGGTGTTCCAGCGGTTTTAAATAATCAAGGAGTGAAGGAACTTGTTGAATATCACTTAATTGAAAGTGAAAAGGCAGAATTAAAAAAATCTATTGGAATTATTAAAGACTACAATAAAAGACTTAAATTATAAAATATGATATTTAATATTTTTTTATAAGTGATTTTTTATATAACAAATTGAGAATGAAAGCATTTCTGTTTATAGAAATACTTTCATTCCTAAAATTTATAATTGTTCTTCAATTTATTATGTTACGATTTTAGTAAACCATATTAACCTAAATCTATTAGTTAAATAATTCTATGACTCCGAGGCTTATAAGTAAGAGTCCTGAAATTAACGGAGCAAATTTACCTAAAAATTCGCCTAAGATATGGTTTCCAGCTCTTTTGCCAAGTTTAAGTGTACAAATACTTAATATAAATGTTAATATGACTGTAAGTTCTATATTAACGCCTGTCACGCTTGCAGCAACTCCTGTACCAAAGTTATTAAATGTTAATGCAAAAGCTACCAAAAAGGCTTCTTTTTTATCTATATCTCCTGACTTATCTAAATCTGATTTTTCTGCATATTCAATCATATCATTAGTATTCTTTAAAGCGAGCTCTTTTATTTTTTTATTATTTATAAGTTTAAAAATACTTTGAATTACAAAGTATAATCCTAGAATTATAATAATTCCAGCACCTAAGCTATTTGATAAAAAGCTTGGTAAAAATTTAGATACATATATTCCAAGTAACATAGATAAAAATGTTCCAGTAGAAGTTACAAGTGCTACTATAAGATTTGCAGTTGTGTCTATTCTTATTTTTTTTATTCCATATGCAATACCTATAACTAAATTATATAAGTTAGAAGATAAACTAAATAATAAAGCAGATAAAATTAATATCATAGATGTCATTCCTTCTTAATTATTACTTATATTTAATATATGGTTGTGAATTTGTGTGGTGATTAAGAATTTTTAAGCGAAATTACGTTTAATTACTAACATCTATTAAATACATAAAGATATTTAAGTTGTATTTTACAAGATGTCCATGCAAAAATGTGTGGATTAAATTAATAGTGGGAGGAAAACTCTTCTAAGGCTCTGGAATACCGAAAAGAAGAGTTTTTATCTTTTAACATGTTAATAGACTTAATCACAAAACACTCCTAAAATATTACTATTAAGCTTGGCCAGTAAATGTTAAATATAAGAGAACCATATTTAGTGATATGATTATAGCCGCGATGATAATACCTAAAATTCTTACCCAATTGCGATTTGCCATAATACCCATTAAATCCTTACGCCTAGCTATAGTTAGCATTTGTATTATCGGAAATGGCAATATGAAGCTAAGTGCCACTTGGCTTAAAACAAGGGCATTCATTGGATTTATTCCAAGTGCAATTATAGCCAATGCGGGCATCATAGTTATAAGTCTTCTAATATTAATTGGTATACTTAAATTAACAAAACCCTTCATAATTGTTTGACCTGCCATAGTACCCACAGCAGATGATGACAAACCTGAGGCAAGTAACGCTATCCCAAAAGCTCCGCTAGATAATGAACCTAGTAAAGGTTGTAATGATGTATGGGCTTGCTCCATTGTATCAACAATTAATCCATTTTTATTGAATACAGCAGCAGATACAATAACCATTGCAGCATTCACTATAAAGGCAATATTCATAGCTATTGTTACATCAATTTTTTCCATTTTTAAATGTCTTAGTTTTCCTTCAATGGATGTATCAGTTCCTCTATGCTGAACCAAATGTGAATGGAGGTATATTACGTGAGGCATAACTGTTGCACCAAGCATTCCTACTGCGATTAATAATGCCTGACTATTTGGCAGTGATGGAATTATTGTATGAATGCCTACTTGAAACCAATCAGGTTTGGCAAGAAATAATTCTATTGTATATGCAATACAGATTATTGCAACAAGAACTGATATTATTATTTCTATAGTTTTTTGACCATACTTTTCCATATAACAAATGAAGAATGTTATTATTCCTGTAATAAATCCAGCATATATCATTGGTATATGGAACAATAAATATAATCCCAAAGTTCCACCTAGAAATTCTGCTAAGTCAGTTGCCATTGCACCTATTTCTGCAACAATCCAAAATACCCAATTGGTTTTTTTAGAAAATACTTTAGCACACATTTCTGGAAGGTTGTGGCCTGTAGCTATTCCTAATTTTGCAGACATTATCTGTAAAAAGATAGCCATTAAGTTACTAAATAAAATTACCCAAATTAACGCATAACCAAATTCCGATCCTCCACTAATATTAGTTGCAAAGTTGCCAGGATCTATATATGCTACACTTACAATAAAAGCTGGACCTAAATATTTTAATAATTGACTAAACTTACCAATACGAGCACTCCTGTCTTTTTTAAATGGAACAAATCCAGTAACAGATACATCAGTGCTTCTTAAACCTCTTTCGTTCTCCAAGAAAATACATCACCTTTCTTACTTTATTTTTTATGTGTCTAATTTTTTTAATCTTATATGTAATTAAGATAGTTATTATCAGTTAACTTTCTTAGCCTAGTCTAAATTATTTTATATTATAAGTTATGCAATAATATTCTAAATGTTACAGTAAAGTAACTTTTTCGCCATCAAAGCATATAATTTATTAAGTAGATTATTACGGGGAGCGAGTAAGTATATGGCTAAAAATGATTTCTATACTTTTAACGAATATATGAAGAAAGAAGACAGCAAGCTAACTGCGTCCATGGAAGATTACCTTGAGATGATATATAGATTGTCATTGAATAAAGGGTATTTAAGAATTAATGAACTTTCAAATGCACTTAATGTTCAACCTCCTTCTGCCACAAGGATGGTGCAGAAATTATCTGAGGAAAGACTTGTAAAGTATGAAAAATATGGAATTATAATACTTGAAGAAAGTGGTAAAAAACTCGGCGCCGCACTTCTTAACAGGCATCATATTATTGAGAATTTTCTAAGGATACTCGATATTCCTGATAAAGAAATATTAGATGAAACAGAAAAGATAGAACATACTGTAAGTAAAGAAACATCAAAATGCTTTCAGGATTTTGTACAATTTATAGAAAGTAACCCTAGTATAGCTAAGGCTTTTAAGGAGTATAGAGAGTCTATAAAATAGAAAAATGGAGATTGTTTATTTAAACAGTAATAAAGATAAATCAGATAGCAAGTTAAATCTTAATTATAAGGCTTAATTTATTATCTGATTTATTTATGTTGCTTTTATTTGAGTTTGAGTAAATATAATTAAATAGTAAATATAGTTTTTAGTATTTTCTAAATAAAGGTGCTTGTTGAAATTGCATTATATTCAAAAAAGTAAGCTACAAACTGTATTTTTGAATATTACGTTTTATAAGTGGAAGAAGCTTAATTAATTGTTTGATGCCTATGTAAAAATCTATATTATTACCTGTATACATAATAATGTAATTAATTAACATAGACTATATAATAAATATATAGTCAAAGAATAAAGGAGAGAGTTTGTGATGGTAAAGTGTAAGAATCTTTTTGAAAATAAAAATATTGAAGTTGTAGAATCAAGAGGAGGCGTTAAGGTTCTTGAATACAAAAAGGATTTGAGTGTAAGTACTGCAACTGCAATGTCTGCGTATTTTGCTTCAGAGATGAATGTTAGAAAAAGACAGGTTTTAATCGAGTTGAATGGTAATGCTTACACAATAAGTTCCGGGGTAATGCAGTGGACAGCAGGATCTGTGAGTATGGCTGCTGATATTAAGGGAATTGGTGATTTTTTTGGAAAAGCTATATCATCAAAGGTAACAAAAGAGTCTGCTATTAAACCAAAATATCAAGGAAATGGCTTATTAATGTTAGAACCAACATATAGGCATATTTTGCTTGAGGAAGTTTCGGAATGGGGAGGGATAGTTTTAGATGATGGACTTTTCTTAGCGTGTGAATCTAAGGTTCAGCAAAAGATAGTTGCGAGGACAAACATTTCTTCGGCAATGCTTGGGAATGAAGGCCTATTTAATTTGTGTCTAAAAGGTGAAGGGATAGCCGTGTTAGAAAGTCCTGTTCCAAGAAGCGAATTGATAGAATTTATATTAGATAATGATGAGGTACGGATTGATGGAAATTTTGCAATTGCTTGGTCTAATTCTTTAGAGTTTAGAGTTGAAAAGTCTAGTAAAAGTTTAATTGGATCAGCAGTCTCAGGAGAGGGATTAGTTAACGTATATAGGGGAACAGGAAAAATACTTATGGCTCCAATATCATAGAAATACGGATGTGAATATTTAATTGTAGAAGGATTGGTAATAAATACTATAATTGCTAATCCTTTTACTATTAAGAATTTAAAAGGTAAGTCAAAAATAATGTTTATTTGGGATTAATAGTAAACAGGAGAATATAAAAAGTTAATAGAATAATAAATATAAATATTAAGATTGCTTAAAAACTAATATTCGGAATAATTTTACATACGAGGAATTATAGCTATATTATTAGATTTTTTTTGCCCAAAACATATAAAAACACGAACATTAGATAAATAAAAATAAAAAAAATACATAAAAAAATTAATTTACTATTGATTTATAGTCCAAAGTATTGTAGCATTAAGTATGTAAAATAAAGAGCTATATATTACGCACTGAATATATTACATTTTATTTATTCTATGCTTTAACATTCGATGATTGTATGGAAATTCAAAAAGTAATTTATTAGTATGTCATATATAAATAATGAAATTTTACCCGTATATGCTTGAAAATAAGGTTCAAGCGTTTCTACCGGACTACCGTAAATTGTCTGACTATGGGTGTTTATAGGTACTTGTTACTTATAAGCCCCTTTGTAAAAAAACAAAGGGGCTTATATTTTACAAGAAATCTTTAAATTCTTGTTATTATCTTTTATATTTTTTTCAATGTTAGTGCATCCTACTAACAGATGTATTATTTTGGAGTAGCAGTGTTAATTTGTGTAGCTCAAAAATAGGAGGAATCTATATTGGACAATGTATTAAAAAAATCGGTAAAAACAACGGAGGAGAACGGTATGTTAGAAAAAATATTTCACTTATCAAAAAATAAAACAACTGTTAAGACAGAAATGTTAGCGGGGTTAACAACCTTTTTAACTATGGCGTATATCTTAGTAGTAAATCCTAGTATCTTAAGTCAATCAGGTATGGATGTATCAGCTGTATTTACTGCAACTGCATTGGCTTCTTTTATTGGTACTGTAATTATGGCACTTATAGCTAATTATCCATTTGGTATGGCACCAGGTATGGGGTTAAATGCTCTTTTCACATTCACAATTTGTTTGGGAATGAAGTTCTCTTGGCAAACAGCTTTGGCAGCTTCATTAATCGAAGGATTTATATTTATGGCGCTTAACATATTTAAAATTAGACAAGTAATTATTGATAGTGTTCCGCCAACATTAAAATATGCAATTAGTATTGGGATTGGTTTCTTTATAACATTTATAGGTCTTCAAGATGCTAAGATGATTGTTGCTAATCAAGCTACATTAGTTGGAATAGGAAATTTAAAAGATCCAACAGTACTTTTAGCTGGTCTAGGTGTTATTATAATATCAATATTATATTATAAAAATGTAAAAGGTTCATTCATTATTGGAATGTTTTCTGTATATGTATTAGGAATGATTTTTGGAGTTGCTAAGGTACCTACAGGAATAATATCTATGCCACCATCAGTTGCTCCAATATTTATGCAATTTGATTTTAAGAGTGCAATGGTAATTGGTATAATACCAGCAATTCTTTCTATGTTATTTATAGATGTTTTCGATAGTATAGGAACTCTAATTGGTTTAGCTTCAAAAGCTGGATACTTAGACGAAAAAGGTAATGTTAAAAATGCAGATAAAGTTTTAACAGCTGATGCTATTGGATCTGTAGTAGGTGCATGTTTAGGAACATCTACACCTGTAGCGTTTGTTGAGTCAGCAGCTGGTATTGCTGAAGGCGGAAGAACAGGACTTGCTGGTCTTACAATAGCTGGATTATTCTTCTTGTCATTATTCTTTTCACCAATTTTAACTGCTATACCAGGTTTTGCTACAGCGCCTGTTCTAATAGTTTTAGGTGCAGTAATGATGGAACCAATATCAAAGGTTAATTTCTCAGATTTCACTGAAGGAATGCCTGTATTCTTAACATTGATATTAACTCTTTTAACATATTCAATTACAGATGGGTTAGCATTTGGATTTGTTTCTTATGTATTAATAAAATTATTTACAGGTAAATCAAAAGATATTCCTGTACCAATGTATTTTATTGCCTTAGCATTTGTAGGATTATTCGCGCTTATGTAATAATAGATAAGAAGAGCCTCATGGTGTAAGAAAATTCACCATGGGGCTTTTATAAATTAATTACTAACTATTAATTTTCTATGTTATTTGTTAAAAAATAATGATAATAGTGCTTTGACTTATTATTTAGTTGGCAATTTTGATTTTATATTGAAGATGTTTTTAAGGACGTCGGAAGATTTATAATTCCATACGTAACTTTACATACTTCTTAATATATTTTACGCATTTCTCGAAGCCGAGCTTACTGGTATCTAGAGACAGATCATAGTTTTTTACGTCCTCCCACTTATTGCCAGTATGGTAATAGTAGTAGTCACTTCTATATTTATTTAATTTCTTAATTTCCTTAATTGCTTCTTTTTCAGAAGCGCCAAGGATATCCATTTCATGCTTAATACAGTAATCCTCTGATGCATGAATAAAAATTTTAAATATATTTGGTTTATCCTTTAAGATATAATCAGCACAACGCCCTATCACAACATAAGATTCTTTATCGGCTAATTCACGTAACACCTTAGCCTGATAATTGAACAAATTGTCATTTGAAGTAAAATCATTACTTTCAGGTGGGATTAATTCACCGTTATATACTTTCTTTGAAACCTTATAAAGCAAACTATTTTTTACACCTTCATCTGCATTAGCAAATAGAGCTTCATTTATACCACTGTCATCTGAAGCCAAACGTAATAATTCACGATCATACATATTTATACCCAAATCTTTAGATAACATTTTTCCTATTGTTGTCCCACCGCTTCCACAAGTTCTTGTTATTGCAATTACAAACTTATCCATATAATCTCACTCCTTCCCTATATAGAAATTATACCACATTTTATTAAATTATTTAAGTGCTGCTTGAGCTATCTGAATATCTTCATCAATGCTTCCGCCACTAACACCAATAGCACCAATGATATTTCCGTTACTAACTATTGGTATTCCTCCACCTAGAATACAAAGTTCGCCATGTCCAGTATTTTCTAGGCCATAAAGAGGTTTGCCAGGAAGTACTAGATCATTAAGTCTTTCAGTAGACATTTTTAAAGCAAGTGCAGTATATGCTTTATTAAATGAAACTTTAATACTTATTAAGATTGAATTATCCATTCTATGCTGGGCGATAAGATTTCCACCATCATCAACTAATGCTATAACTACTGGAACATTTATTGACTCAGCTTTTCTTTCTGCTTTTTCAAGAATTTCTTTTGTCATTTTTAGTGTTAGCTTAGGCGTCTTTATAGAACTAATTAGATCACTCGATAACTTTTTTATTAAATCTTCATTTATCATATAATCGCTCCTATAAATATTATTTATATAATGTATTTAAGTTAAATTACTCCAATAATATTATATAATTTAACTAATTTTGCTACAGGTAATTTACAATTGTATAATAAGTAAAGTTCAGACTATACTTAAATTTACTTATTTTTAGTTACAAAATTATTACTAATGGTCCTTAGAAATATGCTACGATTATAAACAGAGTGGTATCAAAAAAATGTATTTAAAATTACAATTTTTTCGAGAGGTGAAAAAGAATGAAGTTAAATGATTTGCAGATAAATAAAACTGATTTAATGAGAATAATTCAAGAAACCGTTCCAGGAAAACAAATTACAATGGCTCATGTGATTGCGAGCCCAGACTCTATTATTTATAAGAAGCTAGGATTAGACCCTAAAATTGATTATAACAGGGCAGCTATTGGTATTCTGACTGTTACCCCAAGTGAAACTTCTATAATAGCGGCAGATATAGCAATAAAAGCGTCAGCAATAGAGATTGGTTTTATTGATAGATTTAGCGGAACTTTGATTATTACAGGAACAATTTCAGATGTGGTAATTGCTTTAGATTCTATCTTAAATTATGCAAAAAATACACTAGGATTTAATGTTTGTAATTTAACAAAGGCATAGGTGGTTTTATGAGAAAGATTATATTAGTTGGAAGGACAGGCTGTGGTAAAACTACTTTAACTCAAGCTTTAAAGGGAAAAGAGATTACATATCATAAAACCCAATATGTAAATAATTTTGATGTTATTATAGATACTCCTGGCGAATATGCTGAAAATAAAAAACTAGCACGAGCGTTAATACTATACTCCTATGAAGCCGATGTAGTTGGACTTTTAATGAGTTCACTTGAAGAATATTCTCTTTATAGTCCTAATATTGCAGCAGGAGCGACTAGAGAAGTAGTTGGAATTGTGACTCAGATAGATAATAAGAATGCAAGAGCAGATTTAGCAGAAGCATGGCTCAGTCTTGCCGGTTGTAAAAAAATATTTCATATAAGTTCATATACAGGAGAAGGAATACCCAATCTTTTGGATTATTTAAAAGAAGATGACGATATACTGCCTTGGGAAAAGTAGCTATGAAAGAGGTCTTAAAATTACATGTAAGGGTTTAAAAAGTGCAAATTTTATTTAAGGAGAGATTCGAATATGAGAAAAATTTTGATGTTAGCTGGCGATTTTACTGAAGATTATGAAGTCATGGTACCATATCAAGCCTTGGAAATGTTAGGTTTTAAAGTTAATGTAGTTTGTCCAGAAAAGAATGCCGGGGAATATATAAAGACTTCAATACATGATTTTGAAGGACATCAAACTTATACTGAAAAGCTTGGACATAACTTTCTATTAAATATGTCTTTTGATTATTTAAAATTAGAAGAATATGATGGATTATATATAACAGGGGGAAGAGCACCAGAATACCTTAGACTTAATACACGGGTTATTGATATTGTAAAATACTTTATGGAATTAAAAAAACCAGTAGCTGCTATATGCCATGGAATTCAAATATTAACAGCGGCTGATATAATTAAAGGAAGAAAGTTAACTGGCTATCCTGCTGTTAAGCCAGAAGTAGTTATGGCTAGAGGAATCTTTATAGATAAAAATCCAGATGAAACAGTGGTAGATGGTAACTTAATAACTTCACCAGCCTGGCCAGGAAATACGGCTATCTTGAAAGATTTTTTAAATATTCTTAATGTAAAAATTCAATTATAGATAAAAAGCATGTAATTTAGAATTATGTTACAACTTATCTAAATTAAAAATATTGTTGTTTCTCAGAACTATGAGAATTTTGCTGAAAGGTTATAAATGCTAGGTTGCATATTATGACCCTTGTGGCTACAAAAATGTTTATGATTTGAAGGATAGATATGCCACATTAGAAAGAGAAGGTGCCTTTTACGCAGTGTTGCATTGAAAAAATAATTACAAGAATTTCTTTAGTAAAAGTTATTCCATACTTGATTGTCTCGGGAACATGCGGGGATGAATGCAACTTTTACTGGTAGATGTCTACAATTATTTTTTCTAGCAACTGAGTAACAGAGCACCTTCTCTTTCGTTTGATTTATCATATAAGTCAAATTTACATGCTAGTTATTTATATGAATTTTGAGATAGTTTTAATTTTACAATATTTTAGTTTGAATTGTATTACAACGATTTCATACCTCTAATATATAATGAACTTGCACGAAATAAATTTTTACGATTTTTTGAGGAGGGAATTATAAATGATATCTAAAGGGTTTTCAAAACCAACTGAGAGGGTTGAAAGATTAAAAAGAATGATTGTGGATGCAATTCCGTATGTAGAATCAGAAAGAGCGGTTCTTGTAACAGAATCATATAAGGAAACAGAAGGTCTATCTCCTATATTAAGACGTGCTAAAGCCGTAGAAAAAATATTTAACAATTTACCTATTACTATTCGTGAAGATGAATTAGTAGTTGGTGCAATTACTAAAAATCCACGTTCTACTGAAATTTGTCCAGAATTTTCTTATGATTGGGTAGCTAAAGAATTTGACACAATGGGAACAAGAATTGCAGATCCATTCCAAATTCCAAAGGAAACAGCGGCAGAATTAAGTGAAGCATTTAAATATTGGGAAGGTAAGACCACAAGTGCACTTGCTGATTCTTACATGTCTCAAGAAGCAAAAGACTGTATGGCAAATGGAGTATTTACTGTAGGAAATTATTTCTATGGTGGAGTTGGTCACATTTGTGTTGATTACGGAAAGATTTTAAGAAAAGGGTTTAAAGGCATTATTGCTGAAGTTATTGAAGCAATGAGTAAAATGGACAAGAAGGACCCTGATTATATAAAGAAACAACAATTTTATAATGCTGTAGTAATTTCTTATAGCGCAGCAATAAATTTTGCACATAGATATGCTCAAAAAGCTAGAGATATGGCGGCTATAGAATTAAACCCTACTAGAAAAGCAGAATTGTTACAAATAGCTGCTAACTGTGAAAGAGTACCTGAAAATGGTGCAACAAACTTCTATGAAGCTTGCCAATCATTCTGGTTCATTCAAATAATGGTTCAAATTGAATCTAATGGACACTCAATTTCACCAGGACGTTTTGATCAATATATGTATCCTTACCTTAAAGAAGATAAAAACATCTCAAAAGAATTTGCTCAAGAGTTAGTTGATTGTATTTGGATTAAACTAAATGATATTAATAAAACTCGTGATGAAATTTCAGCTCAAGCTTTTGCAGGTTATGCTGTGTTCCAAAACCTATGTGTTGGTGGACAAAATGAAGAAGGGCTTGATGCCACAAATGAAGTATCTTACATGTGTATGGAAGCAACAGCTCATGTTAAATTACCAGCACCTTCATTCTCTATCCGTGTATGGCAAGGGACTCCAGATGAATTCTTGTTAAGAGCTTGCGAAGTCGCAAGATTAGGCCTTGGTGTACCTGCTATGTACAATGATGAAGTTATAATTCCTGCATTAGTTAATAGAGGTGTTACTCTTAGAGATGCACGTAACTATTGTATTATCGGCTGTGTTGAACCTCAATGTCCAAACAAGACAGAAGGCTGGCATGATGCAGCATTCTTTAATGTAGCTAAGGTATTAGAAATTACATTAAATAATGGTAAAGTAGGCAACAAGCAATTAGGTCCTATCACAGGGGATATAACAACATTTAAGAATATAGATGATTTCTATGCAGCATTTAAGAAGCAAATGGAATACTTTGTTTACTATCTTGTTGAAGCAGATAACTGTGTTGATTATGCTCATGCTGAAAGAGCGCCATTACCATTCTTATCAGCAATGGTTGATGATTGTATAGGAAGAGGTAAATCAGTTCAAGAAGGTGGAGCAATTTATAACTTTACAGGACCACAAGCTTTTGGTATAGCAGATACAGGAGATTCCGTATATGCAATTCAAAAACATGTATTTGAAGATAAAACTATTGCAATGGATCAATTAAAAGCAGCATTAGATGCAAACTTTGGACATACTGGCGTTAATGCAGTTAGTACAAGCAATAACAATGCTGATGTTACTGAAATGCAGATATATGAAGCAGTTAAGAGAATATTAAGTAATTCTGGATCAATTGATATATCTGAAATTCAAAGCAGAATCTCTTCAGAATTTACTTCACCTAAAACAACAGTTTCAGGAGATATTGATAATATAAGAAGACTTCTTGAAAGTACTCCTTGCTTTGGTAATGATATAGATGAAGTTGATATGGTTGCTCGTAAATGTGCACAAATATACTGCTTCGAAGTTGAAAAATATACTAACCCACGTGGAGGACAATTCCAAGCTGGAGTTTACCCAGTATCTGCAAATGTATTATTTGGTAAAGATGTTGGGGCATTACCAGATGGTAGATTAGCTAAGACTCCTCTTGCTGATGGTGTATCTCCTAGAGCAGGTAAAGATTGTGCAGGTCCAACTGCAGCAGCAAATTCTGTTGCTAAGCTAGATCACTTTGTAGCATCAAATGGTACACTTTATAATCAAAAATTCTTACCATCTGCAGTTGCTGGAGATACAGGATTACAAAACTTTGCTTCTGTAATAAGAAGTTACTTTGATCATAAAGGTATGCATGTTCAATTTAATGTAATTGATAAGCAATTATTATTAGATGCTCAAAAGCACCCAGAAAATTATAAAGACCTGGTTGTTCGTGTTGCAGGCTATAGTGCTCAATTTACTGTATTAGCAAAGGAAGTACAAGATGACATTATAAATCGTACTGAACATTCACTTTAAGCTTATTTGAACATAATAAGTAGGCCAAAATTTTATCCCTTATAAGTTTTATTTGAAAAAGTTACACTTTATAAGGTTAGGGGAGATGTGCATGATGGATACAATTAATTATAGTATGGAAGGAACAGTATTTGATATACAGAGATTCTCTATACATGATGGCCCAGGAATTCGTACAATAGTTTTTTTAAAAGGATGTCCTTTATCATGCTTATGGTGTAGCAATCCTGAATCACAGAAAATTAAACCTGTCATAATGTATCAATCTGCGAATTGTATTCATTGTGGAAGATGTATTTCAGCCTGCAAAATAGGTGCAATTAGTGTTAATAATAAAGGTTTTATAAATAGAGAAATTTGCACAGCATGTGGTGAATGTAGCAATGTTTGTCCAACAAGCTCTTTAGTCTTAAAAGGTAAAAAAATGACGATTGAACAAGTTATAAAAGAACTCAAAAAAGATGCTATAAATTATAGACGATCTGGTGGTGGAATCACTTTATCAGGAGGAGAACCACTATTACAGTCAGATTTTTCAAAAGAACTTTTTAAGGCATGTAAAGCACAAGGTTGGCATACAGCTATTGAAACTACAGGTTATGCAAATTCAGAAACTATTGAAAAAGTATTTCCATATATAGATTTAGTGCTTATGGATATTAAGAGTACAAATCTTGAATTACACAGAAAATACACAGGAGTTTCTAACGAAATAATTCTAAATAATGCAAAGAGAATTTCTGAAATATCAAAAATGGTAGTTAGAGTACCATTAATACCAGACTTTAATTCTTCAATTCAAGATATTTTGGAATTATGTAGGTTTACTAAAACTTTGAATAACATTGATACGATTCATTTGTTACCATACCATACTTATGGTGAAAATAAATATGAACTCCTTGGAAGAGATTATCTTATGAAAGACTCACGGTCATTAAAAGAAGATGAGATTGAAGTCTTAAAAAAGATTATTGAGGATCAGGGGATTAAATGTATTATTGGTGGTTAAAGATATAATTTTAGAATGGAGGAGTCAAAATGGATCAACAATTGATTGAAAAGGTAATGAAACAGGTTTCTAGCGAACTTGGAATATCTGTTAAAAATCAAAATAATGATTCTCAAAATATAAGCAAAAATACTAGTGGAGGAATAGGTGTTACTGAATTTGTAGGTACTGCAATAGGAGATACTATTGGACTAGTAATTGCAAGTGTAGATCCACTACTTACAGAAACTATGAAATTAGGAAAGTACCGTTCAATCGGTATCATAGGCGGAAGAACTGGAGCTGGACCTCAAATTATGGCTGTTGATGATGCTGTTAAAGCTACAAATACAGAAGTTATTTCTGTTGAATTACCTAGAGATACTAAAGGCGGAGCAGGTCATGGAAGTTTAATTTATATAGGAGCTGATGATGTTTCAGATGCTAGACGTGCAGTTGAAATTGCACTTTCAAGCTTAGATAAATATTTTGGAGATGTGTATGCAAATGATGCAGGACATTTAGAATTTCAATACACAGCTAGAGCAAGTTATTGTTTAGAAAAAGCTTTTGGAACGCCATTAGGCAGAGCTTTTGGAATGGTTTGTGCAGGACCAGCTGCAATTGGAACAGTTTTAGCTGATGTTGCTGTAAAAGCTGCTAATGTTGATGTTGTAGGTTACTGTTCACCAGGAAACGGAACAAGTTTCTCAAATGAGGTTATATTAACTTTCAGTGGTGATTCGGGAGCTGTAAGACAAGCTGTAAGAGCATCAATTGAAGTAGGTAAAAAATTACTTGGTGCGTTAGGTGATGAACCTAAATCAACTACAACACCTTATATTTAAGCAGAGAACCAAAATCTACGATTTTGTGTGAATCGCTTACTCAGTGAACGCATGTGAGTCGAGTTTCCTTAAGAATAAGTGAAAGTCCAAATCTGCGATTTGGTTACTTGAACTTAGTTAACTCATATATGAGTTAACCTCATTAAAAATTGATTTGGTGTGAATCACTTACTCAGCGAGTGAATACGAGTCGAGTTTCTTTATCAATATAATATATTAAATTCAATATTTTCTATATAAAGTTAAATATAAAAAAACAAAAGTTTACCTAAAATTTAAGGAGGTATTTAATATGAATTCAGATGCATTAGGAATGGTTGAAACTAAAGGTTTAGTTGCTGCAATAGAAGCAGCAGATGCTATGGTTAAAGCAGCAAATGTTAATTTAATAGGATATGAAAAGATAGGTTCAGGTCTAGTAACAGTTATGGTTCGTGGTGATGTTGGCGCTGTAAAAGCAGCAACTGATGCAGGGGCTGCATCTGCTAGATTAGTTGGAGAAGTTGTTTCTATTCATGTCATTCCACGTCCTCATATGGACACTGAAAAGATTCTTCCTAAATTCGTATAAGAAGATTTTAAATTATAATGAGATAGTTATGCAAAAAGAAAATATTACAGTAATTGTTTTTAGAGCTTAGGAGGGATAACGTGGAAATAGATGAGAAAAGACTAAGAGAATTAGTGATTAAAGCCATACAATTGCTTCAAGCCGAAAGCTCCATACAGAATTTATTTATTCCCACAAAGAAACTGTATGTAATATTTACTGAAGAGTGGAATAACAAGTATTCATCTATATTTGAAGAATTAGATAAGCGAAACGAATATGAAGTTTATGCAGTATTACCAGATGGAATATATAATGATTTTCACTTAAGTAATTTGAAAAAATTTAGTGTATGTAAATCCGTAATAAGTAGAAAGAATGTTGACTTTGATGAATCATCAGAATATCTCACGGTATTTCCAGTAGTTCCTAGAGAAATCGTAGTTAAAACAGCATTATGCATTGATGATATTTTTGAAAGTAGATGGATTTTTAAAAGTATGGAAAAGGGGCAAAGAATTATTTTGCTCAGTTCAGGACTTGAGAAATTTACTGGCAAAGAGCCACCTAGTTATATTAATAAGATATTAAATTATTACAAGACTTTGTTAGAATTTAATATTGAAATAACAAAGGATATTTTTCAAATTGAAGAATATGAAAATAAATTTGGTGAAAATAGTTCTCTGGTCTATGAAAGTACAGAATATAATGAGGTTTTAAATAATAAAGATGGCAAAAGAATAATTACTGTTCAGGAAATAGAAAGATATAAGAATGATAAAAAATTATTCTTATATTCAGGAGATATAATAACTGAGTTAGCTAAGGATAAGGCAAATAATTTAAACATTCAAATTATTAGAAGAAGTTAGAGCATATTCAAATGTATCGTTTAGTATAATAAAGATTTTCATAGAATGCGAGATTACTCGTATTTTATGAAAATTGTAAAAAGATGCACACATTAATAAAGATTAAAGTGAGGTGGCAGGATGAAAGAAGCATTAGGTTTAGTTGAAACAATAGGTTTATCAACTGCTATTTTAGCTGCAGATGCTATGGCGAAAACGGCTAATGTTAATATAATTGACCTTGAAAATACTAAGGGATCCGGGTACATGACGATAAAAGTTTCAGGAGATGTTGGAGCGGTAACAGCTGCAGTTACAGCAGGAAGACAAGTTGCTACTGAAAACAACGCATTCGTTTCATCTAAAGTAATTCCAAGACCTTCTAATAATATAGAAAGCGCTTTTTGTCAGCCTAAAAAGGAAGAAGATACTTCTTCTATCACAGAGAATAATATAATTGAAGAAAGTAATGTAAGTGAAGAAAATAATATTATTGAGGGAAATAATACTGTTGAAAACAAAGAATATTTAGAAAATCCCGTAGTTGTATTAGAAGAGGCTTTAACTGAAAAAGTTGAAAAGCAGGAAGATAAGCAGGAAGAAAATACTTCTCAAAGTGAAGGGGCAGTAGTTGAAAATAATGAAGACATCGATCAACCTGAAGAAGATGGTATTCAACTTAAGCAATCTGATATAGAAATTTCTCAATCTCAGCCAGAAGAAAAGAGAACTAGAAAAACTAGCAGTAGAAAAAAAGGAAAATAATAAATAGCACTTTTTAAGCTGCTAAAAGAAAGGACTGCGATTAGCATGTATATGGCAAAAGTTGTTGGTAATGTTGTAGCTACGAGAAAAGATGATTCATTAGTTGGGTATAAGCTAATGATTGTAAAGAGAATAGATGTAAAAGAAAATTTTATTGGCAACGAAGAAGTTGCAGCAGATTATGTTGGAGCAGGTATAGGGGATTATGTATTACTTTGTAAAGGGTCAGCTGTACGTGTAGAGAAACAAAAGGTTGCTATTGATATGGCTATTATTGGAATCATAGATACAATTGATGTCTAAAGATGTATTTATTCCATAATCAAGAGAGGAGGTTAACATGGATATAAATTATAAATTTTTTAATAACGAAGAATTAAAAAGTGGTGTTTTTTCTTCAGTGAATGATGCAGTTCTAGCAGCGGTAGGTGCATATAATCAATATAGCAAATTTACTTTGAATGAAAGACAAGAGATTATTGATTCTATTAAGAAAAAGCTTTTATGTAGAGTTGAGGAAATAGCTTATATGACAGTTGAAGAGACTGGAATGGGGAATGTACATGACAAAATTGAGAAACTTATTCTAGCGATTAAAAAAACACCAGGAATAGAAGACTTAATTACTGAAGTGAGAACAGGAGATAATGGGATGACATTATATGAACTATCATCTTATGGTGTTATCTGCGCCATACATCCATGTACTAATCCATGTGCCACATTAATTAGTAATACAATAGGGATGCTGGCAGCAGGAAATGGAGTTGTTCATTGTCCACATCCAAGAGCAATAAAAGTGTCAAAATATGTTACAGAGATAATCAGTATTGCAATAAGAGAAAGATGTGGAATAGATAATTTAGTTGTAACCCTAAATGAAAATTCAATTACTTGTACCAATGAAATTATGACTCATCCAGATATTTCAATGGTGGTTACGACAGGTGGTAATAATGTATTACGGCAAGCAATGGCATCTGGCAAAAAAGTTATTGGAGCTGGTCCTGGTAATCCTACGACTATTGTTGATGAAACTGCTGACATCAAAAAGGCTGCAAGAGATATTGTGAGGGGAGCTTCTTTTGATAATAATATAATGTGTATTTCAGAAAAAAGCATAGTAGCTGTTTCAAGTATTGCTGATTTATTAGTAGAAGAGCTTGTTAGAAATAATGTATATTACGTAGATAATGATGAGGAAATGCTTAAACTCACAGTAGCTACATTAACAAGGGACATGACCTTAAATAAGAGTCTTGAAGGTAAAAGTGCAAATGAGATTTTAAAGGCTGCAGGAATTGTATGTGAAAGAGATATTAAGCTTATTGTAGTTAATACTATAAAGCAGCATCCATTTGCAACAGTTGAAATGCTTATGCCACTTGTACCATTAATAAGAGTAAAGAATTTTGAAATAGCTTTGGATTCAGCACTTGAAATAGAACAAGGATTCAGGCACACAGCAACAATTCATTCTCAATCAATTGAAAGATTAAATGTAGCAGCAAAAGTAATGCAGACGGCAGTATTTGTTAAAAATGGCGCTTCACTTGTAGGAATTGGATGTAATGGTGAAGGTGATACCAGCTTTACAATTGCTACAATCACAGGAGAAGGTACTACTACAGCAAGGCATTTTGCAAGAAGAAGACGATGTTCCCTAACAAATGGTTTTTCAATTAGGTAGGAAAGGAGAGGAAGTTTTGAAAAGTGTGTATATTAAAACAAAAATATATTCAGGAGAAAATTCTCTGAAGCGCCTAGAGAAATTTAAAAATACAGATATCTGTGTGGTATGTGATCAATTTCTTGTGAAAAACGGCAGCGTAAAAGGTCTACTGAGTTTTATTAATGACAGTAATAATGTTTCTGTTTTTGATGAGGTTATTCCAGACCCGCCACTAAATGTAATTGGAAAAGGTGTTGCTCTTATTAAGAAAAATAATCCTAGCATAGTTATTGCGTATGGTGGAGGCTCTGCTATAGATACAGCGAAGGGAATTATTTATTTCGCAAAACAGCAAAACTTTATTGATAAAGTTAATTTTATAGCAATTCCAACTACAAGTGGAACTGGATCTGAGGTAACGTCAGCGACAGTAGTTACTGATACTGAGACAAAAACAAAGCATATTATTTTTGATGATGTGATGCTGCCAGATGAAGCAATCTTAGATGCAAATCTAACAGTTTCTGTTCCAGCAGACATTACTGCAAACACAGGAATAGACGTTTTAACTCACGCAATAGAAGCATATGTTGCAAAAGATGCAAATGTATATTCAGATGCATTAGCTGAAAAAGCTGTTGAATTGGTCATTGAATCTTTGGTACAGTGCTATAAACAAGGTACTGACATCGCAGCAAGGAATAAAATGCATGAAGCATCTAATTTGGCAGGTATGGCTTTTAATATAGCGGGTCTTGGTATAAATCATAGCATTGCTCATCAATTAGGAGGTAGATTTCATATTCCGCACGGACTTGCCAATTCAATCTTAGTAAATATTGTAATAGATTATAACTGTGAAGATCATGAGATTTTAAAGAAATACGCTAAATTAGTTTATAAAACTGGTATGGTGGAAAAAGCACAAAGTGATGAATTTGCAGTTGAAGTTTTAAAAACATATATTAAAACACTGACGAAGATTATGAATATGCCTCAAAACTTAAAAGAGTGTGGTGTAGATAAAAATGAATTTGAAAATGTAAAATCAATTATAGCTGAAAATGCACTAAAGGATGGATGTACACAAGCAAATAGAAGAGATATTACAAAATTTGGTATGGAACGACTGCTTCAATTAGTGTACTAACCTAATCTTAGTATGATAGAATATATTTAGAAAAATATATTCTTGTGATGTATGAAGGAGTGGGTTAAATGCATGAATTCCATGATAGAACAAAAGGTGAAATCGTTGACAGCAATACGCAGATTGATGAAAATTTAATTAATAAATTTAATATAATCAATTTATTTGGCAAAGAAACATTAGAGGATATTCAAGAAAAGATATCTAGAGCAACAGGCCTTGCATTTGTTACTGTTGATTATAAAGGTGAACCAATTACCAAAATGACTTCTTTCACAGAATTTTGTAGCGAGATTAGAAAAAATAAGAAAGCAGAATGTGTCTGTAAGTCTTCCGATGCTTTTGGTGGAATTCAGGCAGCAGTTACGCAAAAGAATTGTGTATATTTTTGCCCTTGCGGATTACTTGAAATTGCAATACCTATAATCGTTAGAGGCCATTACCTAGGTGGCTTTATTGGTGGACAAGTGAGATGCTTAGATGCACCTTCAGGAGTAAGTAAACTTGAAAATGTAATAAAACATTCCCAAAATTATAGGGAAGATAAGCATATGTTAAGTTTGTTTGAGTCTGTTCAATTATATGATTATGAAAAATTTATGAGTGTTGCGGAATTAATTTCTCTTATTATAAATCAATTGGGAGAGAAAGAAGCATATAGATTGATGCAAAAAAACTCATTAAAAAAGGAAGTTGAGGAATTAAATAATTCTAAAAAAGAACTTGAAATAGAAAATGCATTGAAAAAAAATGAACTTATAAATCTCAGAGCTCAATTAAACCCACATTTTTTAATCAATGTTTTGAATTCGATTTCTAATTTAGCAGCCATTGAAGATTCACCTAAGACAAATGAAATGATTGTAATGTTTGCAGATTATTTAAAGCAGAGTTTAGGTAGTCAAAAGAGCTATACAAATTTATCAGATGAATTCGAAAATATTGAAAAATATTTGAAGATTCAGAAAGTTAAGTATGGAAATTTGCTTCAATATTCAATTAACATGAATGAAAAAATGCATTATCAAAGAATCCCAAGCCATATTATTATGCCATTTGTGGAATATGCTGTTTTTTATGGAATTGCAACAAAGAATAATGGTGGAAAAGTAGCGGTAACTTCTTATTATGAAGGTAAGGATGTTGTTATATGTATTTCTGACAATGGATCTGGATTTAGTGATGAGGCAATAGCTAAGAAATTCAAGATATATAAAGGTGGTTATGAGGGAGAATCTATTCAGATAAGCATTTCCAATGCAAGAGAAAAGCTCATAACATTATTTGGTGAAAAGTATGATACCTTTATTGAAAATACTGAAGGAGAAGGTACAAGGAGTATTATAAGATTTCCAATAAAATTCGAAGAAAGGAATGTCTAGATATGTATGGAGTATTAATTGCAGATGATGAACCACTAATGAGAGCATCTTTAAAGGTTATGATATCTAAAGTTGAAGGATTTGAGGTCTTATATTCTGTTGGTAGCGGTGAGCAGGCAGTTGAGATATGTAAAAATAATAAAATAGATATTGTTTTTATGGACATCATGATGCCGGGTGAATCAGGGATAGAGTCTAGTAAAAAGATATACACCATTAATCCAAGTACCACTATTTTTATTGTATCATCTTATAACAGTTTTGATTTTGCAATTGAAGCTTTAAAAACTAAAGTTAAAGAGTATATATCAAAACCTGTATCCTTTTCTCAAATAGAAAAATTATTGAGTAATTATAAAGATGAGAATCAGAATGTTAAAAGTGAGATAGAAGGGAATAAGTATGATAGTCTACTTTTAATGATTAAAGAAAAAAATTACAAAAAAATGTATTATGAAATTCCTAATATAATAGATGAGATGTGTTCTTCTAAAAAGTCTGATACAAAGTTACTAAGAGAAGAATTTATGCAAATAGGAGAAAATCTTATTAATTCTGTCCAACTGCTAAACAAAAAGCCCCAAAAGCTTAATGAGCTATTTCCGATGGAAGAACATTTAGGCAATGAGAAAAGATTTTTCGAATTTTGGTTATTCAAAGTTATGAATTATGTTTTTCAACAAAATAGCATAAAAAAGTATTCAATATTAAATGATGTGTTTAGTTATATTGAAAATCATATTGAAGAAGAGATTGGGTTAAATGAGATAATTAATAATTGTTCAGTAAGCCAAGGCTATTTAAGTAGAATTTTTAAAAGGCAGTTTAACATAAGTGTTATGGAATATTTGCACATGAGAAAGATTAGTATAGCGAAAAGTTATTTTTGTTTTACTGATTTAAGTATTACGGATGTTGCATTTAAACTTGGATATAATGAGAGCAGTTATTTTAGCAAAGTGTTTAAGAAGTATGAAAATACAACGGTCTATAAATATAAAAAAATGTTGTAGAATCAGAAAATCAAGGTAGGTGATAAAACATGAGCGAATATTTTGTTACATCAGAATCTGTAACTGAAGGACATCCTGATAAAATTTGCGATCAGATATCGGATGGAATTTTAGATGCATATTTAGCACAGGACAATAATTCAAGGGTCGCAGTGGAAACCATGGTCTCAAAGAATACAATTATGATAGCAGGAGAGGTTACTTCAAATGCAAAGGTGAATATTGTTGATGTTGCAAGAGAGGTTGTAAAAAATATTGGTTATACGAAAGAAGAATATGGTTTTGATTATAAGACCTGCCTAGTGTTTACAAATATCAATAAACAGTCTCCAGATATTGCTTTAGGTGTTGACAAAATAGAAGAAAACAGGAAGATTACTAAAGAAATATTAGGAGCTGGTGATCAAGGAATTATGTACGGGTATGCCTTTAATGAGACTGATAATTATATGCCATTAACGTGTGATTTAGCCAATAAACTTACAATGAGGTTATCCAAACTTAGAAAAAGTGAAGGAATTCCTTGGATTCGTCCTGATGGTAAATCTCAGATTACAATGAAATATGATAGTAATGGAAATCCAATTAACATTTCAAGCATAGTAATTTCAATTCAACATGATCCAGATATTGACTATGATTATATGAAAAATGTTATTGAATATGAGGTTATTCGTAATGTTATTGATAGCAGGTGGATTAAATATGATACGAAGATACATATTAATCCTACCGGAAGATTTGTTATAGGTGGTCCTGCAGGCGATACGGGTTTAACGGGACGAAAAATTATGGTAGATACTTATGGTGGAATTGGAAGACATGGTGGTGGAGCCTTTTCAGGAAAAGACCCCACAAAAGTAGATAGATCAGCAGCATATATGGCAAGGTATGTGGCAAAAAATATGGTTGCTGCAAAGCTGGCTGATAAGGTTGAATTATCCTTAAGCTATGTAATTGGAGAAGCTGAACCAGAAGCAATAACTATTAATACATTTGGAACTGAGAAAGTAGATATTAAAGATATAAGAAAAATAATTAAAGAGACTTTTTCTTTTTCGGTTGCTAATATTTTAGAGCAACTTGATTTAAAGAAACCACAATTTTTTAATACAGCCGCCTATGGTCATTTTGGGCGTGAAAATAAAAATTTTAAATGGGAAAAAACTGATAAAGTGGAAATCTTGAGAAAGAAGGCAATGCAATGTGTTTTGGAAAATTTTAAATAGTATTTAAGGAGTTTGATGTTATGAATATCTATGCATTAATAGCAGCATTTGGTGGAGGAGCTTTAGGAGCACTTCTTGGATCAATACCTGCTTTTATTTTAACGGGAATTTTAGCAGTTGTTGGAGGAATTTTAGGATTAGCAGGTATTGCTGAACCAACGATTGGAAATATTACTTTTGGTTCTTTTTTAGGTCCTCATATTGCATTTGCAGCAGGAGTAGCGGCAGCAGCATTTGCTGGGAATAAAAGAAAAACATTGAGCAATGCAAACGATGTATTAACACCATTATATTCAATTAATGATTATACAGTAATACTCGTTGGAGGTTTATTCGGAGTTATAGGTTTTTTATGTCACTATGTTTATGGTGCAGTATTGAACTTTAAAACAGACCTTCCTGCTATTTCTGTTTTCACCGTTTTGATGATTTCGAGATTAGTATTTGGTAAGACAGGTCCAGTTGGTAAGTATACTGGGTCAGGCAAAAGAGATTGGCTTCCTGATACAAAAACATTAGTTAATCATATTGTGCTTGGAGCAACAGTTGGAATTGTTGTAAGCGGTATTGCTATATCAATGGTTAATTCAGGTGTATCACCTAAAGTTATGTCTATGTATCCTATCGTTTGCTTTGGAATTAGTGCAACTTCATTGATTTTCTTGCAGACTGGTTTTGGAGTTCCGGTAACACATCATATCACTTTACCAGCTGCAGCGGCTACGGTTATGACAGGAAATATATTTATAGGTGTTTGCGTAGGAATTGCCTGTGCAATAGCTTGGTTAATTGCAGGAAAAGTTATTAACAGTTATTGTGATACTTATATAGACCCACCAGCTACAGTAATATTTATTTCAATGTTTATTATTAATGCGATGTTCATTTAGATTTATATGTTAAAAAATAAGGAGGAATTTATTATGAATAATGAAGCTTTAGGAATGGTTGAAACAAAAGGCTTAGTTAGTGCAATAGAAGCAGCTGATGCAATGACAAAGGCAGCGAATGTTATGCTTGTTGGATATGAAAAAATTGGATCAGGACTTGTAACTGTAATGGTTCGCGGGGATGTTGGAGCAGTAAAAGCGGCTGTAGATGCTGGAGTTGCAGCCGCAAGAAATGTTGGCGAAGTGATTTCACAACATGTTATTCCAAGACCACATATTGATACAGAAAAGATATTACCAAAAACTTTATAGAGTTTTTATAGGATATCTAGAGAGTGAGTTGATAAAATGCATAGCGAAGATGTAGTAAAGTTAATTACTAAAATAGTTGTAGATAAAATCAAAGCATTAGAGAATTATAAAATTCCTATTGGCGTATCAAATAGGCATGTGCACCTAAGTCAAAAGGATTTAGATATTCTATATGGTCTAGGATATAGCTTAACTAAAAAAATTGATTTGAAACAACCAGGACAATTTGCAGCTAATGAAACTGTAACGATTAGAGGTCCTAAAGGTGAATTTGAAAATGTCCGTATTTTAGGACCGATAAGAAGTGAAAGTCAGGTTGAAGTTTCAATGACAGATAGTTTTAGATTGGGGGTAAAACCTCCAATTAAAGAATCAGGACAACTAGAAAATACTCCAGGACTTGAAATTATAGGACCTAAAGGGAGTGTGAAAATTCCAAACGGAACAATCATTGCTTTAAGACATATTCATATGACACCTGAATATGCTGAGAAAATGGGAGTGAAAGATAAGGAAATTGTTGAAGTGGAAACTATGGGCGAAAGACATGGTATCTTAGGTAATGTTTTAATAAGGGTTTCTGATAAGTCTTCTCTTGAAATGCATGTGGATGTTGATGAAGCTAATGCTTGTGCTTTAAAAAATGATGACTTTGTTATCCTGCATAGGAAGTAAGCAGTTAGTTACAAATTAATTATGATAGGAGAGATAAGAATGTTAATAAATAGTGACATATTAACAGAATTCTCCAATTTGATTGCTGAAAATAAAAGTAATTCATTTGAAGGAGAGCTTAAAACGGGAGTTGACCTCGGAACGGCCAATATTGTTGTATCAGTTGTAGATGCCAATAATAATCCTATTGCAGGAGCTACTTACCCTTCTACAGTTGTTAAGGATGGAATTGTAGTAGATTTTGTAGGGGCTATAAATATAGTAAAAAATTTAAAAGCCAAGGTTGAAGAGATAATTGGTAGAGAGCTTCTAACAGCAGCAACTGCTATACCACCAGGAATTATTTCCGGTAATGTAAAGTGTATATCCAATGTTGTAGAAGCAGCAGGATTTGAAGTTATAAATGTTGTGGATGAGCCAACAGCGGCAGCTAGGGTGATAGACATTAAGGACGGTGCAGTTGTTGATGTTGGAGGTGGAACAACAGGAATTAGTATATTGAAGGATGGACAAGTAATTTTTACTGCTGATGAAGCAACTGGGGGTACACATATGACACTTGTGCTTGCAGGATATTATGGAATATCAATTAGGGAAGCAGAAGAATTAAAGAAAGATCCGAAAAAAGATAAAGATATATTTCCGATTATTAAACCTGTAGTTCAAAAAATGGCATCAATAGTAAAGAGATATTTAAACGGTTATGACGTATCAGAAATTTACGTTGTTGGAGGGGCTTCATCCTTTGAGGAATTTAATGACGTTTTTGAAAAAGAAATAGGTATTAAAACCATAAAGTTTAATGAGCCTTTATTAGTAACGCCTTTAGGCATTGCAATGAACTGTAATAGAGGATGAAAATTTTAAAAAGAGGTGTATATAAATGGATGTAGATGTAGTATTAGTTGAAAAACTAGTTAGACAAGCAATAGAAGAAGTGAAAAATAAAAACTTATTAAATTTGGATAAAGTTGATTCTACAAAAAATTACGGTATTTTTGAAACTATGGATGCGGCAGTTGAAGCATCATTTGTAGCACAAAAACAATTATTAAATGCTTCGATGACGAACAGACAAAAATATGTGGATACTATAAAAGCTACTATCTTGAAAAAAGAAAATCTAGAATTGATTTCAAGAATGTCTGTTGAAGAAACAGAAATAGGTAAATATGAACACAAATTAATTAAAAATAGAGTAGCAGCCGAAAAAACACCAGGAACAGAAGATTTAACTACAGAGGCTATGACAGGGGATAATGGGCTTACTTTAGTTGAATATTGTTCATTTGGAGTAATTGGAGCTATTACGCCTACTACAAATCCTACTGAAACTATCATTTGTAATTCTATTTCTATGATTGCTGGTGGAAATACAGTAGTGTTTAGCCCACATCCAAGAGCAAAAAACGTTTCAATAAAATTAGTAACTATGTTAAATAAAGCATTAGAAGAAGCAGGGGCTCCTGATAATCTTATAGCAACGGTTAAAGAACCTTCTATTGAAAATACAAATATTATGATGGAGCATCCAAAAATCCGAATGCTCGTAGCAACTGGTGGACCTGCTATTGTTACTAAGGTTATGTCCACGGGGAAAAAAGCTATTGGAGCAGGTGCTGGAAATCCGCCTGTTGTTGTTGATGAAACTGCTGATATAGAAAAAGCCGCTATTGATATTGTTAATGGATGCAGCTTTGATAATAATGTTCCATGTATAGCTGAAAAAGAAGTCTTTGCGGTTGATCAAATATGTGATTATTTAATACATTACATGAAACTGAATGGAGCTTATGAAATTAAAGATAGAAACTTAATTCAAAAGCTTTTAGATTTAGTTACAAATGAAAATGGCGGACCTAAGGTTTCTTTTGTAGGTAAAAGCGCACCATATATTTTAAATAAGCTTGGCATTTCAGTTGATGGTAGCATAAAAGTAATTATTATGGAAGTAGATAAGAATCATCATTTTGTTCTTGAAGAAATGATGATGCCTATTCTACCTATTGTAAGAACAAAAGATGTAGATGAGGCTATTGAATGTGCTTACGTTGCTGAGCATGGAAATAGACATACAGCTATAATGCATTCGAAAAATGTGGATAAACTTACAAAAATGGCAAGACTTTTAGAAACAACTATTTTTGTCAAAAATGCACCATCTTATGCTGGAATAGGTGTTGGTGGGGAAGGAACTACAACATTTACTATTGCAGGCCCTACTGGTGAAGGTTTAACAACAGCAAGGTCTTTCTGCAGAAAACGTAGGTGTGTTATGGTAGATTCATTTAATATAAGATAATCTAGTCAGTTATGATAATATATTTCCCTTTATACTTTGTAACTATGTTTACCTAGTAGAGTACTATTGGAAAACATACTTCATTGTTTAAGGGAAATATTTATCATATTATGGAATTAATATTTTTTCTCAAAAAGTTACAATATTAAGATCACAACATATAGGTGCAAAAGCTGAACCTATAGATGAAGTTGGAGATAAAGTTCAAAAAGGTGATTTGATAAGAGACATTTCAGGTGGGAAGCTAGGAGCTAAGATTCATTCAAGCATAGATGGAATTATAAAAGAAATAACAGATGAAAGTATAGTTATAGTTAAATAATATATGCATTATTAAATCTATGAGAGGGGAAGAGACAGCAATGAGAAGGTCTTATTGGATTACTTGAATATAAAAGTATTGCAAAGGGAATGGAAGCATGTGATGAAATGCTTAAATCTTCAAATGTCGAATTAGTTTTAGCTTCACCAGCATGTCCTGGGAAATACATAGTAATATTGGAGATGTAGGTGCGGTGAAAAATGCTGTTAAGGTAGGGGCTAATATTGGAGCAGTTATCTTATAAGTGATTATTTAATAGCAAATGTTAATGAAAATGTATTCCCAGTTATTACAGGAACAATTGATATGGGAAAAATTGATTCTCTAGGATTTATTGAAACTGGTGAAATTATAAGCACAGTTACAATACCATCACCAAGTAAGGAATTGATTTCAAGCTTGCTTTAGTATTAGGTTTAAATAGAAGTAAAAATATATTTGTTTTTTATTTTCTGATATAAAGAAATAGTCTATGCTCACTTGGCTTAATAATGCATTTAATCATCTTCATAAAGTTTAGCAGACTATTCTCTACACAGATGTATAATTTCCCATGATATCTAAATTTACCCGCTAGAAATTTGTTTTAACTATAATAAATTCATCTAATTTCTTACCTTTTAAGCTAATTGCACATACTTTAATGTAATCAGCCTCTATATCTACAACTAAATAGTGGTATACAGCTATAGGAGCGACTACTATTCCTTGCTTACTTTTATATTTATCTCTAAGCTTTTCGCCACCACCACCAGTGATTACTTGATTAACTTTTCTTTCATAGCAGGAATTCCCGTTGCTAAAGGAATCGTCTATGATTCTTCTTGAATAGTTATGCTCATGTCCAGAGAAAACTATATCTATATTGCACTTATCTACAATTCTCCAAAAGGCATCTCTATATTTAGGGTATAAATCGAGGCAATGCCCGAGATGAGCTCCAGTAGGATAAGCCGGAGAATGAACAAAAACTAGTTTGTTTTTTTTATATTTAGAAGCAGTATTTTCGAACCACTTAAGCTGGTACTCACTGATTTTATGAGTTGAACCGTAATGGAAGGCATTAAGGATTATAAGCCTAGTATCTTCAAAATCTTTGTAATAAGCTGTTCTATTATAACCTTCAAGGAAATCACATGGATTTAAGTCGCAATAAATTTGATCAAGTATCTTTTCGAATCTATCATCTATAGGTTCTATATTCACTTCATGATTACCGACTACTGGAAGTAAGGGAATATTAGGGTGATACTTTTCTACTATTCCTCTTAGTCTTTTGAGTTGAAAATTAAAAACATCTTCTTTATTACTGCCGGCAACAGAATCTCCGCAAATTACGATGAATTTTGGAGTAGGATCCAATTTGCATGTTTCTTTCATTAGCGTATTTAGAACTTTTTCGTTTATTCCTTTTTCTTTACCTTTAGAATCACCAAAGACTATAAATCTCATTTCTACTCTCCTCAAAAAATATTATAAAATATTTATTAATAATTTATTTTTTACTTCTTAACCATTTTTTATAGAGTTCGGGTTTATTGTATTTGACAAAATTTAAAAAATCTTTTTTGTATCCTAAATCGGATAAACATTCAATGATTAAAGCAGGATATATAGTCCGCTTTTTCATGGCTCTAGCTGTATCAATTAACTTAATTTCATCTAATGAGGTTATAAAAATATGAAATGATGCAGCATCTAATCTGTTATAGCCTACTGAATCCAGCGCTTCATATAGTTCTATAATTTTTTGGAAAATGTTCTCAGATAGTGGATTAGATGATAAGTATTTATCAAGTTCTACTCCATCAATATATTCGCGTATTATATAATTTTCACCAAAGGCATAAAGTCTAGGAAAATGCAAATCCATTTGTGCCATAACCAGAGTTTCTATTTCATCTGAACATATTTGCTTTTTCTTAAAAATCTTTATACATTTTTGTGAATCTATTTTATAAACCTTTCCTTGCGTACCAGATCCTAAAAACTCAAGATTATCTATATCTAAATTAGAATATTTCTTGATAATAATCACCTTATTAATAAATTAGTATTAATATTAACATATGATTATAAGTAGATTTTGTTATATGAAAAATAAGTAGATTATATGTATTTATCTAGTCATAATACTGAGAAACAATAATAAAATATTATCAGCATGCAATTTATAAGCGTTTTTAGAAGGGAGGAATTTTATGATTTATAATATTTTAATTGGAGGAGCAGCTGGGTTAGGAATGGAGACCATTTCCTCTATATTAGAGAAAGTTTTAAAAAGGAAAGGCTTTGAAATATTTACTATACAAGACTATATGTCAAGGGTAAGAGGCGGGCATAATTTTTTTCAAATACGCTTTGGAAATGAGCAAATAAATTCCCATTGGGATGATATCGATGGAATAATCGCTTTAGACAAAGAAACAATTGATCTTCACATCGGCAGATTAAAGGAAGATGGGTTTATAATTGCTGACGAGCAAATTAAGCTTGAGGATAAAAGATTCTTTGGTCTTACTCTTAAAGCTTTAGCTAAGAGCATTGGAAATTCAAAAGTATATGGTAGCATAGCTTTGGGTGCTTTTGTAAAGTTATTTAATTTGGATTTAAGTGGCATTAAGGAAGTATTAACAGAAAAGTTCAAAGAGGAAATCGCCAGTAAAAATTTCAATGCATTTGAAGAAGGATACAAGCTAGTTGCACCAAAGTATCAAATTCAACCTAAGAACAATGATGAGAGTATTTTAATTGGAGGAAATGATGCTATTGCTCTTGGGGCTATTGCAGCAGGATGTAAATTTTATTCCGCTTATCCAATGACACCATCTACAAGTATAATGAATTATCTTGCTTCAAAGATGAATGAAGCAGAAATTGTAGTTGAACAGGCTGAAGATGAAATTGCTTCAATAAATATGGCTATTGGAGCCTCTTATGCAGGTGTTAGAGCAATGACAGGATCGTCTGGAGGAGGATTTGCGCTAATGGTAGAGGCTGTAGGCTTATCGGGAATGCTTGAGGTACCTCTTGTAATAGCAGAAATACAAAGACCTGGGCCTACTACAGGTTTGCCAACAAGAACAGAACAAGCAGATTTGAAATTTGTTATATCCTCATCACCAGGGGAAATACCTAAAATGGTAATAGCATTAAGGGAACCTGAAGATGCATTTTATCAAACTATAAGAGCATTTAATCTTGCTGATAAGTATCAAATACCAGTTATTTTACTTGGAGATCAGTTTTTAGCTGATAGTATAAGAACTGTAAAGCCTTTTAATTTTGATAAGATTAAAATAGAAAGGTATTTAAAAGATGATGAATATATAAATGCTAAAGATTATAAGCGTTATGAATTAACAAAGACAGGTGTTTCGCCACATATAACGCCAGGTAAAATACCAGGATTAACAGTATTGGTAGATAGTGATGAACATGATGAATATGGACATATTACTGAATCAGGTGAAGTAAGAAATAAAATGAATGATAAGAGACTAAGGAAAATGGAATATTTAAAAGAAGAACTTTTAGAACCTGAATTCATCGGTGAAGAAAATGCAGATACTTTACTTTTAGCATGGGGATCATTATATAGTCCGGTTAAGGAAGCTATAAAACTTCTTAATGGACGTTCGGGAAATAATAATAAATACTGCTCATTAGTATTTGGGGATGTCTGGCCTTTACCTGAGAAAAATCTTAGGAAGTATGTGAAAAAAGTAAAAAATATAATAAATATAGAGCAAAATGCGACAGGACAACTATCAGGACTTATTAGAGAATATACAGGTATTGAATGCAATAGCAGTATCTTAAAATATGATGGAAGACCTATTTCATCTCAAGAAATATACAGTAAGCTAGTTGGAGGTGAGCAATAATGAATAATGAAATATTTCTAACATCAGAAACAGCTTGGTGTCCAGGATGTGGGGATCATAATATTCTTGATGCTCTAAAGCAAGCACTTATAGATTTAGGTAAGGCTCCACACGAAGTGCTTATTGTTGGTGGAATAGGCCAAGCTGCTAAAACACCTCAATATATAAATACTAATGGATTTTGTGGACTTCATGGAAGATCATTACCACCTGCAGTTGCAGCAAAGATTGTAAATAAAAGATTAACTGTAATAGTAAATACAGGAGAAGGGGATTCCTATGGAGAAGGAGGAAATCACTTTATTCATAATATTAGGCGTAATGTAGATATAACACATTTTGTTCACGATAACCAAATATATGGGTTAACAAAAGGGCAAGCATCACCTACAACTGACATCGGACATGTAACAGATGTTCAGCCAAATGGGTCAAATAACATTCCTATGAATCCAGTAGCGCTTGCAATAACGCTTGGTGCCGGTTTTGTTGCTAGAGCATTTAGTGGAGATAAGGAGCATTTGAAGAAAGTTATGATTGAAGCTATTAATCATAAAGGATACGCTCTTGTTGATATTTTACAGCCATGTGTGTCATTTAATAAAATTAATACATTCCAATGGTATAATAAAAGAGTTTATAAACTTGGAAAAGAATACGATCCAAGTAATAAATTGAAGGCTATTGAAAAATCAATGGAATGGGGAGATAAGATTCCTTTGGGAATTTTATATAAAGAAGAGAAATCCAACTTCCATGACAAAGTTAGCTTTTTAAAAAGTGGAGAATCACTTGTTGAAAGTGAAATTAAAATAAATAAGATCAAGGAGTTTATGAAAGATTTCCTATAAAAATAGCATAGGAAAAAATTAATAATCAAAAGTATTTACATTTTAGTAATCAAGGCCCGATTTTTATTAGATTGGGCCTTTTAAATACGAATAATTGCTATAAAGATCATATATTTTCTTAAACAGATAATTTCTAATGAAGTCTGAATTTCTATTTTAATAAATGTTATATTTTTATATTACATTTATCGAAATAGATATAAATGAAAGTATATTATGCAGGTTTTAAATAAAAACTTATAGAGTAAGATATGCTATAATTATGATAATAAAACTTAAGGAAAAATGTGGAGGAAAGCAAAATGAATACAGATACATTAAGAAAGTATGCAGAGCTCGTTGTTAAGAAGGGCATAAATTTACAAGATAAGCAACAATTGCTTATAAATTCACCAATAGAATGTGCAGAGTTTGCTAGACTGATAGCAGAAGAAGCTTATGAAGCTGGTGCTATTAATGTTATAGTTGATTACAATGATGAAGAACTTGCCTTGATAAAATACAATAAAGCTCCTATGGAAAGTTTTGAAAGGGAGCCAAAACATGCTGTATTATCAAGAGAGCAACTTATAAAGGAGAAAACTGCATTTATAAGTATTTCTGCTAGAGATCCAGAGCTATTAAGCGGAGTAGATCCTAATAAGATTTCCACTTTAGCAAAAACAGCAAATAGAGCTATGAAAGATGTTAGTGCTGCCATGATGAGTAATGAAGTTCAATGGTGTGTTGTTTCAATACCTACAAAGGGATGGGCTAGAAAAGTATTCCCTGATTTATCAGAAGCAGATGCAGTAGAGAATCTTTGGGACTCAATTTTTAGTATAGTAAGAGCTGATAAGGAATCACCTATTGAAGCGTGGAATGAACATTTAGAAAAATTAAAAAATAGAAAAGATTATTTAAATGAAAAGAATTTTAAATATCTTTATTATAAATCAGAAGGCACAGACCTAACTGTAGAACTTCCAGAAGGACATCTATGGTTAAGTGGTGAAGAGAATTCTAAAGATGGTATTAACTTTGTTGCTAATATACCGACAGAAGAAGTATTCACCCTCCCAAAGAGAGAGGGAGTAAACGGCTATGTTACTAGTAAAAAGCCATTGAACTATGGAGGAAATTTAATTGATAACTTTAAGTTGACATTGAAAGATGGTAAGATAGTTGACTTTACTGCAGAAAAGGGAGAAGAAATATTAAAAGGATTACTAGATACAGATGAAGGTGCTAGATATTTAGGAGAAGTTGCTCTAGTTGGTTATAACTCACCTATATCAAATTCAGGACTAATTTTCTTTAATACATTATTTGATGAAAATGCATCATGTCATTTTGCTTTTGGAAAAGCGTATCCAACTTGCCTAAAAGATGGTGACAATATGTCGGAAGAAGAACTAATAAAAAATGGAGCTAATGATTCATTAACTCATGTAGATTTTATGGTAGGATCAGAGGAACTTGAAATAATAGGTGAAACCGCTGGTGGAGAAAAGATCCCAGTATTCAAAAATGGTGATTGGGTGATATAATTGTGTCATCTAAATAGATTGCCAAGTAAAAACTTGATGAGAGATTAACCTGTATAAATGAAGATAGACATTTGTTTAGGATGTTAAGTGTTCAGAATTTGATTATCTATTGAAAAAATCAGAATTGTTAAATTTAAACCTAATAATTAAAAAAGGCTGTTAAATATCAAAATTTACTAGATATTTAACAGTCTTTTTAATTATTAAGGATTTTATATTAATGTATAAAAGTTACTATTTATACAAAATGGGCATAAAAAAACACCATTGACTTTCCGGATAGCCGATGATACAATTAATTGTTAGAAGATTATTACGTTTATCTATATATAATAATCATAACATATTTAAAAAGAAATGTCAATGTTTAAAAATAAAAAAGTTTGGATGGTGTTATTTATGAAAAATTATCTTATGTCTATTTCTGATTCTATAATAAGTAAACAAACTTTTGAAGAGATTCTGCAGTGTAATGAGGAGACATTAGAATTTGGATTAAAGCTGAGCGAAGAAAATGTTAAAGAAATAGTTGAGATAAGAAGCGAAGCTTTAAGTAAGAATGGCAGAGTTGAATTTGGTGGAGGGATAATAAAACAAATAATATCAACCTTTTGCGATTCGCCATATATTTCTCAATACAATTATATTGAAACTATAGAGGAGCTAATAGAAACATTTTATTATTATAAAAATGAAACTATGGAAGAAATAGGTGACATTGAATTAATTAATTTAATGAAAGGCTATTTCGATAATGAATGCCAAGGATCTTTAGAGCTACTTAGATATAAGTATTTGGATACTATAGCTCATAATATTAAATATGGGGTTTCTGATTATTTAAATGTGGATGGAGATGAAGAGTTATAATGGATAATTATATTACTGACAGAAATGATACCATTGAAAATTTATTAAGTAAGGAACATTATTTTCAGTCATTACTACAAGTACTTCATTCAAATGATATATTAAATAATAAAGAACTAGAAAATATTCAAGTTCAAATATTAGATATTTTAAGAGAAACTGCAAATTATTATACAAAAGCTGAAAGCTATTCGGTAAGAGTTGAAGTTGCAGAGCAAATAATGTTATCAATTTATTATACTATAGGTAGCTTTCTAAAAGGTAAAACATCAATAAAGGAACGGATTACGTTAATAAAAGAAAATACAATGAAATATTTATTTTCTGAAGGGGAAAAAGTTTTAAAGATTAAAATAGAAGAAAGTAAAGAACTATTAAAGAACGTGCAAAAAAATAAATTAAAGACAGGTAATTATGCGTATATAGATACTATAAATTATGGGATTCCATTATTTTTTATAGAATACGATAGTAGATTCGCAGCTCATGAAACTCAGGGGTCTATAGATTATCCACTAGCTATAGATGAGATGGATTTAGTAGGCATAGAATATATAAACGAATATTTAAGAAAAATAGACTTTGAAAATCAATTTTGTTCCCACTTTGATAGTCATGAAATTGAAAATTTGCTTAAAAGTTTTGATAAAAATTCAGATCATATATTAATAAATATCTTTGAATTAGTTCTGACTAATTATTTAGGATGTATGCTATTAGGGAAAGAAGGAATAACTCTAGATATAACAGATATTGAAAAACGTTATCTTAAAAATAAATTAGGAAAATTGAAAGAAGAGGAATTTAATGAAGTAATATCTATGATAGTTGAAGATATTTTCAAGGAGTTTACTATAAATGATATAAATTTTATTAATTATATAAATAAAACTATTTACAAGATTATGCCAAATATTAAGAAGAATATTGAAATTAATAAATTGGAAAATACATTTATAACATTTAAAAATGCAAATGAAAATTTAATTAGATATGAAGATGGAGAAAGTTTAGAGAACAGCAGATTTAAGGGTATAACTGAAGAAATTAGAGAGTGTGATAAAGTAGAGAATAAGATACAAATTATAAGGGAAGAAATTCATAGTCTTAGGGATTTAGTAAATGTTCTTGGCTCTGATTGCATATTTGATTATGAATTTATTGAGATATTTAAGGTCTTAGATGATTTTGAAATATCATTGCTACTTAAATATATTCCAAATGATTCAGTTATGGATGTGGATTATGGAACTGAAAGTGAGAAGGAGTGGCATGAAAAGCTTAAGGAATATCTTAATATGATTAATGAAGAGAAAAAAAGTAAAATAATTGTTGAATCCTTGAATATTATATTGTAATACTAGTTTGGCATATATAGGCAGTGGGATATGTCCTAGGTTTATAACATGAAATATATCCTGACTTAAAATAAGAGATACGTATAATGTGATTATTATCTAGAGCTATTGCTGATAAAAATAATGTGGATTATTATGGTATTATAAATATATTTCTATTAGACTAAAACATTAAATATAAGGAGTAGAGAAAGATATGAGATTAATAATGAATGCAGATGATTTTGGTATTTCAAAAGCAATTAATTTAGGTATAATTGAAGGATTCAAAAATGGAATAGTAACATCTACCACATTAATGTGTAATATGGAGACAACGGAACATGCGGTTAATTTGGCAAAAGAAAATCCTAAATTAGGTGTAGGAATTCACCTGGTTCTTACCGCAGGCAGACCATTATCAAAGAACGTGAAAACCTTAGTTGATAATGAAGGGAATTTTTTAAAATATGATAATATTGTTGAGTCAGCGTGTATTGAAGATATACGAAGGGAATTTAGAAAACAATTTGAAAAGTTTTTATCTCTTGGGATAGTTCCAACACATATAGATACACATCATCATGTACATTCTATTGAGAGTGTTTTTGAGGTAGTTGCTGAGTTGGCAAAGGAGTATAATATACCAGTTAGGCATATTAAGGCAATTAAAGAAGAAAAGTATGAAAGTATTAAAACAACAACTAAGTTTGTTGATAGTTTTTATAATATTTCTATGATTGAACCCAAAATGTTAATAAACATTTTGGAAGATAATATTAATGTAGATTCTTTAGAAATTATGTGCCATCCAGGGTATCTTGATTCTAAGATTATTAGTAGTAGTTCATATGCATACCCAAGAGTAAAGGAATTAGAAACATTAACTAATAAAGAAGTAATACAGTTTATTAACGAAAAAAACATTGAATTAATAAATTTTAGAGGTATATAACTAAAATTTAAAAATGATTCTTATATATGAAGCAATACATTTAAAGGTTACAATTATTTGGAAATAATGGTTAAGGTTTTTGGTAAAGATATTATTAAATATATTGATAAATAGTATTTTGCTATTAAAGTGCTTCTGAATTTAATAAAAAACACAACTGTACTAGCACAGTTGTGTTTTTATATTATTGAATATGGGATTATATTGAGTTACGATATAGAAAACAGATCTGTTAGAATTTTATGAAAATAAGAGAAAATACAATTTTTATATAAAGTATAGAAGAGGAAATTTCCTATAAGAGTATCTAAATAAATTACTTAAAGAATAAAAAATAAGTATACCAATATAAACAAATACTTAAATTATTAAATCAAAATTTAAAAATGATTATGCTTATATTTTATAATATATAGGAGGATATCTGATGGAAAAAGGAATTAAAATAGTAACAATTGGTGGGGGATCGAGCTATACTCCAGAATTAGTGGAAGGGTTTATAAAAAGATATAATGAACTTCCGGTAAGGGAATTATGGCTAGTTGATATTGAAAGCGGAAAAGAAAAATTAAATATCGTAGGGAAATTAGCTAAAAGAATGGTTAAAAAAGCTGGCGTACCTATGGAAATTCATTTGACTTTAGACAGAAGAGAGGCACTAAAAGATGCGGATTTTGTAACTACACAATTAAGAGTTGGTCTTTTAGATGCTAGGATTCAGGATGAAAGAATACCATTAAGTCATGGAGTAATAGGACAAGAAACAAATGGTGCTGGAGGTATGTTTAAAGCATTAAGAACAATACCTGTGATTTTAGATATAGATAAAGATATGTCAGAGCTATGTCCAAATGCATGGCTTATAAATTTTACAAATCCTGCAGGAATGGTAACAGAAGCTCTTCTTAGATATGGAAAGAATAAAAAGATTATTGGATTATGTAATGTTCCAATTGGCATGGAAAAAGCAGTAGCGGACATGCTTGAAGTAGAGCATAGCAGAATTACTATGGATTTCATGGGATTGAATCATATGGTATTTGGTAGAGAAATTTATTTTGATGGTGAAAAAATTACAGATAAAGTAATAGACTCACTAGCAGAAGGTAAACTGGGGTCAATTGTAAAAAATATTCAAGATTTAGAGTGGAACCCAGAATTTATTAAAGCTCTTAGAATGATGCCATGCCCATATCATAGGTATTACTTTCAAACAGCAGATATGCTTGAAGAAGAATTAAAAGAATTTTCTAAAGGAGAAACTAGAGCAGAAGTAGTTAAGAGATTAGAAAATGATTTATTTGAACTATACAAAGATGAAAATTTAGATATTAAGCCACCGCAATTGGAAAAGAGAGGTGGAGCATATTATTCAGATGCAGCTTGCAGATTAATTAACTCTATTTATAACAACAAGGGAGATATTCAACCAGTTAATACTAAAAACAATGGGGCTATTGAAGGAATAGAGAATGACTCAGCAGTTGAGATTTCATGTATTATAACTAAGGATGGGCCTAAACCTATTGCTATGGGGAAATTACCAGTAAGTGTGAATGGATTGGTTCAAACAATAAAATCATTTGAACGTTTAGTGGTTGAAGCAGCAGTTGAAGGGGATTATCATAAAGCACTTCTTGCATTAACTATTAATCCATTAATTCCATCAGAGAAAATAGCGAAAATATTATTGGATGAATTACTAGAGGCACATAAAGATTATTTACCACAATTTGCTTAATATTATAAAAGATTTAAGGGAAAGAATATGACCCTTAGATCTTTTATTATTGTATTTATGATAATTTTAATATTTCATCATAAATAATATTTAATGCTAATTTCAAATCAGTAGAATTAATTCTAGCAATACTGAGTCTTAGACTATTGTCAAAATTCTCTGTATTGTAGTATGAGGCCGAATTATGGGCTAGAAGAATATTTTTATTTTTTAAATTGTCTAATAATTTATTACAGTCGATATGAGGAGCTAATCTTATAGTAGAATAATAACCAGAACTTCCGCCAAGTATATTAACTAAATTTGAATCCCAAGCAGAAGTTATTCTCCTAAATAATTTTAAAGTGTCCTTTAAATTGCTAGAAAGAATGGCTACATGCTTATTATAGATAGAACTTTTAATATATGACTCAAGTGTTGCTTGAGACACCAATGATGGCATGTAATATGAAAAATAATATGAGTATCTCATCCATTCCTTAAAGTTATTAATTAAATCATCAGGAATTATAGCTACACCAATTCTTATATAAGGTATTGTCTTAGAAAAGCTTCTAAGATATATACAATTTCTAAAATCCGAATAATAATAAATAGGTGAATATCTTGACAAGGTACTTAAATCTGAAAAATAATCATCTTCGATAACATATACATTGTAAGTATGGGCAAGCTTCATTATTGCTTTTCTTTGATTTAATGAATAATAAGTGCCTAAAGGGTTATGATTTCTAGGAATCGTGTAAAAGAATTTAATACTTTGGTTTTTAAATATTTCTTCAAGTTCATATAAATTAATTCCATTCTCGTCTCTTTTTATAGTTCTAACTTTCATATTCTCATACTTTAAAAAGTTTATATAATAAGTATAAGAAGGATCTTCGATAAGTATAGTATCATTGCCATTTGGAAATTCCATCTTTGAAAAAAGAGTTAATACTTGCAGAATACCTTGGGATAGAATTAAATTTTTACTTTTAGAATATATATCATCTCTCATAAGTAAATCAGTTAACAGTTCACGTAAAGAAGGAAGGCCTTCTAAATCCATGTTTAGAGACATGTTGCTGTGGAGCTCCAGAGCTGAGTTTAAGCAATGCTGAATATCCTTTATTGGAATATTGCTAACCAAAGAGTTACCAGTTGATAGATCATAAATATTAGCTTGATTTGTGCCAAATCGTACAAGGTTATCAGCAACGTAAAATCCACTCTGAGGTGAAGAGTAAACTATATGTTCATTACATAGGTTATTGTAGGCTTTAATCACAGTTCCTTTACTGCATTTGTATTCCTTGCAGAGGGAGGTGAGTGATGGTAGTTTAGCACCTTGAGACATTTGATCAAGGATTATTTTTTGTTTTATGTCGTATGAAATTTGTTCGTATATCTTCAACAATTTAATCCTCCCTAAATTTTTATAAAATTAGTTTAACATATGTAGATAATTTTATAAATAATCTCTAAATGGCTATTAGAGATTATAGTATATAATTGTTATTTTCAAATATTGAATGATAGGTTTATTTAAAAATAATTTTAGTATTATAGTAGGAAAAATTCTACAATGTCACATTTTATATTAATAATTATATATATCAATATATTTACTCTCATTAAGTCTAAAAATTCGATATTTTAATGAAAGAATATGTTATAATTTTCTTGTTAAAACAGAACATATTTAAATAAAATGTTGAAGTTAGAAATCAGAGAAGGCAGACAATGTACAGTAAAAATAATTAGTAAATTATATATAGATAAGAAGTAAGATGGACTTGTTTAAAATAAACTATTTAATATTAGTAGCTTAGGAGAAAATAATGGAGAAGAATTCAGTTAGATATACTAGAGTTATAAAAACTATAAGAAAGAGATATATATTAGCATTGTGCATAATTATTTTTGCATTATTACTAAGCCAGATAATAGTTCAATGTAATATAAATAATGAAATGAGCTATTCTAGGATAATCAATATTGCAGGGAGACAAAGAATGCTTAGTCAAAAAATTTCAAAGGATGTATATGCTATTTATTTATCAGAAAACAAGGAAACGGAAGATTTGTATATAGATGAATTAGCTTCAGCATTAGAAATATGGGAAAAATCTAGCACTGATTTGCAAAGAGGGAATATCGAAGAGGGGATTTCTAAAATAAGCAATAAAAAAATTGAAGATATGTTTTTAGATATAAAGAAACCACATGAAGCAATGATTAATAGTTCACGTGAGATTATAGATATGGCAAAGATCAGTAATTACAATAGAAGTCAATTTTTAAGTAAAATGCGAATAATCGAAGAAAATGAAAAGTTGTTTCTTAAAGGGATGGATGATATAGTTTTTCAATATGACCTAGATGCCAAAGAAAAAATTTTAATGATAAAGAATATTGAAATTATTTTATTAGCTATAACATTGATGTTAATATTATTTGAAATTTTATTCATATTTGCTCCAGCAGAAAAGAGCATAATCAAGGCCTTTAGAGATATTAATGAAAGCCGAAAGAATTTTTATAAACTATTTGAAGTAGCGCCTGGGGCTATGTTTTTAGTGGATTATGATACAGAAGATGTAATCCTTATAAATAAGCAGGGGAAGGATTTTAAAAGCAAGTTATTTGAAAAGGATAAAAAATTAAATATAAGAAATATTATATTTTCCAAAGTTGAAAATAATGATGAGTGGATTAAAAAAATAAAATTTAACGAAAGACTTGAAAATCAAGAAATGGTTATTACAACTGAAGCAGAAAAAAATATAGCAATGCTTATATCATCTATTAAATTATATTTTGGCAAAAAAAGTACTATATTATTGGCAATTGCAGATATAACAAATCAGAAGAAGGAAAAAGAAGATTTAGAAAAATTGGCCAATGTTGATGAACTTACTGGGATTTTTAATAGAAGATATGGATTAAGTATCCTCGAAGATACTTATGCGAAAGCGAAAAGTGATGATGAGGATTTTTCTATATGCTTTATTGATATTGATGGCCTAAAGTTAGTAAACGATAAATTTGGACATGATGAAGGCGATTGGTATATAAAAACAATTGCCAACTGTATTAAAGAAAACATAGGAGAAAGTAATTCGGCATTTAGGCATGGCGGAGATGAATTTATTGTTATTTTTCCTAAAATAGATAGTGGACAAGTAAATCAAATTATTGATAAAATACAAAAAAGATTAAAAATAATAGAAGATTCAGAAGGTAAAACATATAAACTAGAAATAAGTTTTGGATTAACTAGCTATAAGCTGAATGAATCAGATAATTTAGAGGAGCTGTTAAGGAAAGCTGATTATAAAATGTATGAAAACAAAAAGTTAAAAAAAGCTTCTAGGTAATTAAATATATGCCTCTTGTAATTTCCCAAAAGGAGGTATATATTTCATTATAAATCTAGAACACGTGTGCAAAAAAAGTGTAATTTAATTGAGATATCCATAAAAGGTAAATTACATATAAAAGTGAAAATTATATAATGAATAAGAATTTAAGCATGGTAGGAGAAAGTAAAAATGATAAAATATTTACAATCTAAAACTCTTAAAATGGCACTATCAGCTACAATAGCGATTATTATATCAAATTATATTGGTTTACAATTCGGAGTGACTTCAGGAATTATTGCAATACTAAGCATTCAAGATACAAAAAAAGAATCTTTATTAGTTGCAGGAAGAAGAATAATTGCATCTGCATTAGCCATTCTTTTGTCGTTTATGCTATATTTATTACTTGGAAATAACCCAATCATATTTGGATTATTTTTAATTATATTTATACAAACGACAATAATCTTAAAAATAGAGGAAGGAATGGTAGTTGGATCTGTATTATCAACACATTTACTTACAAGCACAAATATAAATATTTCATGGATTATAAACGAAGCACAATTAACTGTAATAGGAATTGGAGTAGCAATGATGTTTAATCTATATACTGCGTCATTAGAAGAACAATTTGAAAAGAATAAAGAAAGAATAGAAGATTATTATAGAGCTATATTATCAGATATGGCAGTAAGCCTTGTTACTCAGGCTGTACCAATTTATGAAAAACAAATATCAGTGAATGTTGAGGAATTAATTAATAAGTCTAAATTTATGGCACAGATAATAAATAATAATCGTTTATTTAAAAAAAATGATTATTATTTGAGTTATATAGAGATGAGAATAATACAGCTAGATACAATGAAAAGAATGAAGAGGCATTTTTCGAGATTTTATATGACTTATGATCAAACTAGAATATTATCAGAATTTACAAATGAAGTTGCAATGAATCTAAAGGAAGATAATGATTGTGTAGAGCTTATAAATAAACTAAATTTACTTAGAAAAGACTATGAAAAAATGGATTTACCTAAGAATCGAAACGAATTTGAAAACAGAGCGTTGCTATTTCAGTTTTTGAATGATTTAGAAGATTTCTTAGTTATTAAGAAAGAATTTAAAGAATCTTTTCAAAATAGGTAGAGGTTATAAATGTAACTTACTAAAATTAGTTTTAATGCCATTAATGGTAAAAATATTAGTATAAATATTGAAATTTATCAAAAATAAGTGTAAAATTATGCATATCATATGCATTGATAATAGCACACTTGCCGAAAGGCAGGGCCGCAAAGCTATGGGTCTAAAGAAATTTATTTTCAATGATTGCCAGGTTGCCAAAATGTAGTTATATAAACATTAGTCATTTGTTTATTTTTGGTGCCTATTAATAATTAATAGGCACCTTTTTATTTTAATAGAAAATCATTGAAATATGTGTATATGATAAGAATTTAAATAAAGAAAGGTTAGGTGTAGTAAATGAAAAAGTATCAGTTGTCTTTGGACAAGGCGAAAAAGGAGATTAACATAAGGATATGGGGAATGTTTGAACCAGACGATGCTAATAGTTTTGTTGAAGATTTTAGAAAAGAACTATCTCCTATACAAACTTCAGAATATGTATTAAATTTTGATGCAAGAGAGTTAAACGTTTCAAGACAAGAGATGTTACCAATGTTAGAAGGATGTTTTCAAATGTACAAGGCTTGCAAGTTTGTAAAGGTTATAGCAAATGTTGGTAGTAATATAACTTTAAAGATGCAATTATCAAGAATAAGTAGGAACACTGGATTGGGAATTGAAATAATTTAAAACAATACATAATTTATAATATTAAATTGAATTACATTAGCTAGGAGATTATTATGGGAATAAGATTAAGTTGCATTGATATTTGTCATGCATCTAAAGTTGTTTCAAATGATATTTATTTAAAACATTTTGAAAAACAATATAAGGATGTAGAACATTTATTGGTAGATGTAATGGGTAGAGATAAACGCTTTATGTTTAATGAACAGGAGACAACTTTATCTCTAGCAGTAAAAGTAGCAAAATCAGCATTAGATAAAGCTAACTTGACAGGTAGTGACATAGATGTGCTAGTATATTCATCTATATTATCTGAATATATAGCACCAGCAACATCTATTTTAATACATAAGGAATTAAATGCGGGAAGAAATGTAATGTGTTTTGATATGAATGCAAATTGTGCTGGTATGACTGTTGCCTTAGAGAATATATCAAATTATTTAGAATCGTCAAAGCGAGCTAAAAGAGCATTGATTATTGGTTGTGATGATGTCGATTCGTTAGCTGATCCCAATAATGAGCTTTGCTATGGAAATTATGGACATGCTGCATGTGCAATAATTTTGGAAAAAGTTGAAGAAGAGTGTGGAATAGTTGATGCAGAATATTATATAAACACAGAGGAAAGTCATAATATTATGTATCCAAGTAAAGGATTCTCTAATTTCTTCAAATCAAATGATGTAGGTGAGCTTTATTTGAAATGGTTGCCATTCGATGGTGGGGCATGTGTTTATCCAGCAGCAGAGATTGCTAAAAAGATGCTGAAGAAAAATGGCTTAGAAAATGAAGACATTAAAATGTTCTGCTTTTCTCAGTTTGCGTTTATAAATATAAAAAATATAAGACAACTTTTAGATATAGGAGAAGATAAGAGTATATATATAGGGAATAAATATGGATATACTGGAACTACTAGCCCTTTCATAGCATTGTATGAATCGATAAAGGAAGGTAAAGTTAAGAGAGGGGACTATGTAATTTTCTGGACTATTGGATCTGGTTCTCAGAGTATAGTTATGTTATATAAATATTAGTATTAGAAAATGCACTTCATAAATATAACCTTCTGTAGTAAAATCTATAGAAGGTTATATTTATGAGTTTGATGCTATCATATGAAATGCAAGTAAGTAAATATACTTTAGATAAATATATATTAGAATATCACTAATATGAGAATAAATTCTTATAGATGATTTAATGAAGTAGAAAAATATATAGAGATAGTGTTAGAACTTAAAAAATGCTATATTAATTAAAGAATAACAGGGGAGATGGTTTGATAATGTACGATTATCCACTATATAGACCTCCAAGTGAAAGTAATAGTCTTATAATACAAGTAACTTTAGGGTGTTCTCATAATAAATGTAATTTTTGTAATATGTATAAATCTAAGAAATTTACAATAAAATCTTTGGAAGATATTAAAACAGATGTAAATTACTTTAGAGAAATGTATTCGCATGTAGAAAAAATATTTTTGGCAGATGGTGATGCGTTAATCATTCCAACGGAAAAATTAAAAGAAATTTTAACGCTTATAAGAAATACATTTTCTGAATGCAGGAGGGTAACTCTTTACGGGACACCAAAATCAATATTAGGTAAAACTCATCAAGAGTTGAAAGAACTTAAAGACTTAGGCTTATATATGATATATATGGGTGTTGAAAGTGGAAGTGATGAGGTTTTAAAGGATATAAATAAAGGAGTAAACAGTAACGAGATAATTGATGCTGCTAGAATGGTTAAAAATGCTGATATCTTTTTATCAGTAACAGTTATAGCTGGAGTTGGCGGCATTGAAAAAAGTGATATTCATGCAATTAAAACAGGCGAATTAATAAGCGCTATGGCTCCAAATTATTTAGGTGTATTAACTCTTATGGTTGAAAAAGAAACGGATTTGTATAATAAAATATTAAGAAAAGAATTTAAACTTCTAAGTGATAAAGAAGTATTAAATGAGATAGAGATATTAATACAACATATTAATGTCAATGAATCAGTTATATTTAGATGTAATCACGCATCAAATTATGTTTCTCTAAGAGGAAGTTTACCAGAAGATAAAGAAAAATTGCTTAATCAAATTAACTACTATTTAAAAACTAATCAAATAAAACAAGAGGAATATAGAAGATTGTAAGCAAACAGAGGCATTGCATAAGATATAATGCCTCTGTTTTTTTATAGTCTTTATATTTTTAAAAACATAATTTTTTAAAATATATTAGATGTATGTTCACTTTTTAATATACTTAAAAGTTATATATATGTGGCGCCATTAAAAATGAAAAACAATTGTTTATAGAATAAATACTAATTATTTTTAGTGTGTTCAATAAAGGGGGGGATGAATCATTAAAGATAGTACATGTGATTTAATAAAAAAAGATTTATCTATAATATATAGGTATTTGATTTCTATAGGAGCATCAAAGGAAGATTCAGAGGATATTATACAAGAAACTTTTATCAAGACTTATGAAAATATTGACATTTTAATTGATGGGAACATAAAGGCGTGGATGTTTAAAGTATCCATAAACAAATTTTATAGCTTGTACAAAAAGAGCAAGGTGAACATAAGTTTAACGGATGAATTATTAATAACTATTGAGAGCGATTTTAAAATTATGCATATAGATAGTGCTTTAGATATTAATAGAATTCTATCTCTAATGAAAGAAAGTGAAAAGAATCTACTGGTTTTAAAATACAGTATGGGTTTAACTTATAAACAGATAGGGAAGCTACTTAACATTGAAGAGGGATCAGCTAAGACTTTATGCTATAGAGCAAGAAATAAGTTCAAGAAAATATGGGAAGGTGAAGAATTTGAGTAAAGATATTGACGAATTGTTTTCTGATAGAATGGAAGAAGAAATAAAAAAAGAAGTGAAAAAGAAAAGAAATAAATTAAATGTGAAACTTATTGCAATCGGAATTATTTCAACTTTAATTATAATTATCGTTGGAAATCTGGCTTTAAATTTTGCAAGTAATAAATATGTAGAAGGTTCATATTCAAAAGAAAAAATAGTAAAGCAGTTAGAATATTCTATAATGTATCCAAATGAGTACGTAGGAGAAGAAAGGTGCATTGAAATGGGATATTTTAACTATGAAACTGTTGATTATGTTAGTAAAAGGATAGGAAGCAGGGTTCTTTTTGCTGGATTAAAAACAAATAATAGAAGTATATTTGATAATAAGTTTGAAAAAGTTGATCAAGGTGGACGGACAATAAGTAACATCCCTTTAAATGATGATATAAATAAAAGGTATAGTACTGCATATGGATTAAGAGAATTACATTTTTTATATCCGTATGTCAATTATGGAAGAAATATATATGAATATGAAACAGATAAAAATAAACGTACAGAAGATGAAATATCGGAAGGTAAAGAAAATATAATAAATGATTTTCATTTTTTAGATGAAATGGATGATAATAAAATGGTAGAAATGGCTTTGTCTTTTGATAAATACTATACCTATGAAGAAGTAAATAGTATTTTGGATAGTAATCTAATAACATTTTACTGGGTAGATAATAATTCAGATGAGGAAAAGAAACATATTATTGAATTTAATAATCCAGCATTTAATGTTATTGGGATAAAATCCATTGATGGAGCAGGAGAGTTTAGAAGTGATACAGACGGTAGAATGCAAAACTTTAAGGCAGCGATTAAACAGTTAAAGGATATAGGGGAGGCTCAGTATATCAAAAATATTGATGAGAATGATATTAGAATAATTGGAGCTGTAGTGGTTGGAAGTCCAAAAGAACTAAAGGCGATTGAGAATAACCCGATTATAAAACATGCTGTCTTAGGCACTGTAGTTGATAAATATTAATTAAAGAGAGTGATTTAATTTTACTAGTAATAATACAACAATTAACTATGAAAGTAACTTTTGGTTCTAGACTAAAAGTTACTTTTTTTATCCTCTAAGAATTTATATTGTAATGAAATCTGTGGCCCTTGTACTCCTTATGAGTATAAATTATGGAAAAGGTTGATTGACATTTTTATGAATGTATATATTTTTCAAGCTAAGGTTAATATAGTAAATGATTTTATGAAATTAAAATATTAAGTATATTACAGGGAGGCAAAGTATGAGCATGTTTAGAACAAAGTTAATTGATAATATTATAGGGCTTGTTGAAAAATGTTATTACATTATATTAATAGCTATATTGTTAGTTGCCTCCTTTAATATATTTTACAATTTAGGTGTCATTCCTATATATAGCTGGGATGAGGCACGACATGGTGTTAGCGCTTATGAGATGATAAAAAATAGCAATTATATAGTAAATACATATGCTTATAAAAATGATTATTGGAATTTAAAACCGCCAATAAGCTTTTGGGCAATAGCTATGGGATATAAATTTGCAGGATTTAATGCTTTGGGGCTAAGGGTATTTTCTGCATTTGCAGCAATAATAACTATAGTACTTGTAGCAATTTTTAGTTTGAATATATATGGGAGATTGACATCTCTGATTGCGACAACTGTTCTAACAACAACAATACCATTTATTACAGAGCATTGTGCAAGAACCGGAGATGCAGATGCCATATACGTTTTATTTTTTACAATATCGGTAATGTCTTTAATTTTAATGGAAAGGAGTATTAAATGGATATATGTATTTGGATTATCATTTTCAGCAGCTTTTTTAACTAAAAGTTTTCATGCAGGTAATATCTTTTTTATAGGAATACTATATTTAATATTTAGTAAAAATTTATTTAAATTAACATTAAAACAAATTTTGACATTAGTATTGAGTGCATCTTTTCCGATTCTTATATGGGCAATCTTGAGATATGCCAATGATGGAATAGCTTTTTTTAAGACCATGATAGAATTTGATTTGATGGCAAGAACATCAAGACCTTTAGAAGGACATATTGGAGGAAAGTGTTACTACATTGAACATTTGCAATGGTCATATTTTTACTGGAATCTTGTATTTGTAGCTGTTAGCATGACATATTTGACTATAGCGCATAGATATATTACAGGCAGGAAACTAATAAATTGCAATTTGATAATATGGCTGTCGATGATTATTCCGTTTATATTATATACTATTTCAAAAACGAAAATTTCATGGTATGTTTTACCGATATATCCTGCCGCAGCAATATGGATAGGATATGCATCAGGTTTTATATTAAAAGAGCGTAATAGAAACTTTGCTACACAAATAGTATTGCTTGCTATGATTATATTATCGATATATAAAAGTGAAGAAGTTATAGTAACTAGAATTTCAAATCCAAAAGAGGACTTGAGTCAAGAGCTTATTCAGGAAATCGGAAACTTACCAGAATATCGCGGAGAAAAAATATATGTAAATCATTTTGAGCAAAGCTATTGGCTAGATAGCGAACTTTATGCAGATTTGACTCCATTAGAAGGTGGCATAGAAGGATTTTTGAAAGATAATGAAGATAAAACATTATTATTTATTAAAAAAGAAGATTTGGACTCACTTGGAAATGAAAAAGATAATTTAAAAGCTATACTCGAAAATGATGCGGCCTATATTTTTGCAAAATAATATAATTATGGTTTTTTGTTGACGAAATTCATTACGAATTATACAATAGAAAAAGTGTTTTGTTTAATATTATATATAAAAATTTAAAATTGAGTCAGGAGATGATTAGCATGAATGAGTCAACTCAAAAGAATAAAGAAAATGTTATTCCTAAAGGTTTAAAAAAAGAAATAGGACTTATTGAAGCTATTACTATAGTTATAGGGGTAGTTATAGGGTCAGGAATTTTCTTTAAGGCGTCAACAGTATTTAAAAATGCAGGGACACCAACTCTGGGAATAATGGCTTGGGTGATTGGTGGATGTATAACTATAGCTTCAGCTTTAACAGTTGCTGAAATTGCTGTAGCAATTCCTAAGACAGGTGGAGTCTTTGTTTATATTAAAGAATTATATAGTGAAAAATGGGCATTTTTGTTTGGTTGGATGCAGACTTTAATCTATGTGCCAGGGGTGGCAGCTGCATTATCAATAGTTTTTGTTACTCAAGCAACTTATTTTATTCCAGATCTAACACCAATGCTGCAGAAAATATTCGCTATATGCATTCTATTTTTTGTAATGGCTTTAAATGTTCTATCATCAAGACTTGGCGGGAAGGTACAAGTAATTTCTACAATTGGTAAGCTTGTTCCGATAATTTTTATTGTTATATTTGGATTAATAAATGGTACAGCTCATGATTTCTCGACTACGGTATTCTCATCAAATACATCAGGAGCAGCAGGATTTGGAGCTGCAATACTTGGTACTTTATGGGCCTATGACGGATGGATTAGCGTAGGAAATATGGCTGGGGAGCTTAAAAATCCAGAAAAAGATCTCCCAAAGTCAATAATAATGGGATTAATAGCAATAATAATAGTGTATATATTAATTAATGTAGCGATAATAAATATAATGCCAGTTAACGATGTAGTACTTTCTTCCAAGCCAGCTTCAGATGCAGCGGTAATATTGTTTGGAAATATGGGAGCGGCTTTAATCGCGGTAGGCATAATGATTTCTATTTTTGGAGCGCTAAATGGGTATCTAATGACAGGTGTTAGAATTCCTTTTGCTATGGCTCAGGATAATCTTTTCCCTTTTCCTAAATTTTTTGGGAAAATCAATGAAAAATTTGAGACTCCTATAAATACATTTGCTTTTGAAGTATTACTAGCAAGTTTATATGTATTAAGTGGATCTTTTGACAAACTTACAAACTTGGCTGTGTTTGTAATGTGGATATTTTTTGTTATGTGCGTATGTGGGATTTTTATATTGAGACGTAAACATAAAGAATTAAAAACTTCATACAAAGTTCCTTTATATCCAATTGTTCCATTGATAGGAATAGTTGGTGGGCTGTACATATTAATAAGTACTTTTATAACAGATTCATTAAATGCAATATATGGAATAGGAATAACTTTAATAGGTCTTCCAGTTTATTTTTATATAAGAAAAAAATATAAAAGAGATTAATATTATATCGCAATACAGACTAAGTAATTAAAATCAATTACTTAGTCTGTATTTTTTATCCTTAATTATGTAAGAAACAATTATGTTTTTATGATTAAGCACCTTTAGTAATATTTTCATTAATGGTATTGGTCCATTTTCCACAGCGGTCTCCAAAGCATCCTATTATTATACTATCATCTTCTATTCTTACAACTTCGCACCTATTAGAGCAGCCTTCACACTCAAAGCTAGTTGATATAAAACTAGAATCAGCAATATCAAAGCCTCTAAAGTTAGTAGCACCGGTCTTGTCAACAGTTTCTTTAGCAATAATTGCGGCACCTATGGCGCCCATAACATTATAATGTTCAGGAATGTATACTTCACATCCTAAAGCTTTTTCAAAAGATGCCTTCATACCTTTGTTAGCTGCTACACCACCTTGAAAGAATATTTTAGGGCATATTTCTTTTCCTTTCCCAATATCATTGAGATAATTTCTAACAAGGGCTTCACATAAGCCGTTTATAATATCAGGCTCATTATAACCAAGCTGTTGTTTGTGTATCATATCAGACTCGGCAAAAACTGCACATCTTCCAGCTATTCTTAGTGGAGTTGTTGATCTTAAAGCATAATCTCCAAACTCTTCTATTGGGATTCCTAATCTTTCAGCTTGCCTATCGAGGAAAGATCCAGTTCCAGCCGCACAGACGTTGTTCATCGCAAAGTCTATGGCAACTCCATCTTTTAATATTATTATTTTTGAATCCTGTCCTCCTATTTCCAAAATTGTCTTAACATCCTTATCTATAGCAAGTGCAGCACATGCGTGAGCTGTTATCTCGTTTTTTACTGCATCTGCTCCAAGGATAGATGATGCAATTTGCCTTCCACTACCTGTAGTGCCAACAGCTTTAATTTGTTCGTTCTTATATTTCTCTTTTAAGATTTTAAAACCTTCTTGAATTGCATTTATTGGCTTTCCTTTTGTTCTTAGATATAGTTTATCTACGACATTCAGATTATTATCTAAAAGAACAATGTCAGTACTTACTGAGCCAACATCAACACCTAAATAATACATTTTTGTTTTCTCCTTTCTAATAGATCTAGGAATGCTTCTATTCTTGTAATATACCCTGCTTCACCCGTCATTTCGTCAACCACAAGAGTTAAAATAGGAAAATTCTTATCTTTAGATATGGAAGGAAGCACAGCTTTGCAAACAATTTCTGGCATACATCCCATAGGAAATATTTGAATTGCACCATCAAATCCATCATGTGCAGCCATTACTGCTTCTCCAATGCATTCTCTTGCGTGTCCTCCAATATATAATGGAAGGTATTCTTTAGAAGCTTTTCGTATGTCTAAAGAATTCATTCCAACAACTGACATAATAGAATTTTTAGCCCACCAACTTGGAGTGAGTTTTCTTTGAGTTGAAACCCCATATTCCATAAGTTTATCCTCAATAAAAAGGTTTGAAAATGGCTCGATTATTGTATAGATTTCTCCTATTATTGCTACTTTTATTGGATTCCTATCACTACATATCTCTAGGGAATCTAGTCTTTTATCATATTTGTTTAGTATTTTTATCATCTCATTAGGACTATTACTATTTTCGGCATCAATTTTACACTTACTTAAGAGTTTTTTACATTCATTTTTATTTTTTTCATATCCTGCTAAGTAATGTGCCTTTGCCTCTATTTTATCTATTAGATTTAGAACTTTAAATCCTATACGTAATGCATTTAGCTTTTGCGGCATATTCTTATTGCTGCTAGATGAGATAGAAGATATCCTATTTAGAAATTCTTTTGGGCCTATTTCTGACGGTTTATCTAATACAATGAAATTCAAATTATGTCCCAATTTTTTTAGCGTGTTTATTTGGAGTTCGCAATATTCTCCATATCTGCAAGGTCCGCAGCTTCCAGTAATTATTATTGTATCTGCACCTTGTTCAATTCCCTGTATGTAATTTCCCATCATAAGTTTAAATGGGAGGCACATATCATCTGGAGAATACATAGATCCTATTTCTAATGATTTTTTACTATTGAATTCTGGAATTATATAGTCTATACCAAGAGTATCGAACACTGCCTTAGTAACCAGATATGTATTTCCTAAATGAGGCGTCATAATTTTCATAACATTACTTCCTTTCTAACATGTCGACAAAGGCTTCTATTCTTGTGTCAAATCCAGATTCTCCAGTATGTTCATCAACTTTTAATACTAAGAAAGGAAAATCTTTCACTTTTTGTTTTATAAGATCTATAACAACAGAATCAATACCACAGGCAAACGAAGATATGTATACTATACCGTTAATTTTTTTATTTTCTACTAAGTATGTAGATGCCCCATAAGCATTTTTTGCAAATGTCCAGAAAGGTCTTTTAAATAATTCAGTTGTTTTGTCAGCAATAGAGGCTTCGTCTATAAATTCTTCCGTTATAATACCAACACCTAATTTATTTAATTTTTTCACTAAGTTCATATTCACAAATTTATCATAAATATTGTAAGGATGGCCAATTAGAGCTGTATTTAATTTATATCCATCGCTTTTAATTCCTATTTCATATTCATCTTGTGCTATTAAAGCTTTATCATAAGCATCCCGAATTCTTTTTTTGTTTGTTGTTATTAAGCTTCCAGTTGAAACTATCCATTTATATAATTTTTCCTTTGACGTTGCATAAATAGGAACCATAGTAACTTTTGGCATATTGGGAATGCTATTTATAATCATTTCAGGTAAGCCGCAAAATTTTGGACAGATAAATTCATGTTCACTTAATTGCATAATTCTAGGGATAACCATTAAATCACATTTATCTTTTATTGCATTTACATGACCGTGAAAAATTTTAATAGGCAAACATGCTTCATTTACACAATTTTTTACGCCTTCATCTAGTATTGTTTTGTTTGTATCTGGTGATCTAACAATATCTGCACCAAGTTCAGAAAAGAACTTTTCAAGGAAAGCAGAATATTTGTAATTTAATAGTCCATTGGGAATTCCAACCTTCATATACATTTCACTCCTATAAAATTCATGCTCATTATTATATCTTTTTCAAAATTACTAGAATTATTCATAAAAATTGGATTAATCTATATTTTACTTTAAAGTTTTACATTAAATTATTAAAATACCACTTTAGCTAATATTAAAAACAAGAAAGTGCTTTTTAGATATATCTATATAAATTGTTGTAGATGGTATTTTTTTATAGTATACTTACTTGGAAATTTATATATTTAAGGGATCTATAATAACTTTTGGGTTCTTGACTTATTAAGTCCGTATTTTAAGATCTATGTACAAGGAAGGAAATGACATAAATATGAAAAATAAATCACATATAATTCCATACTTTACTGCTATAATAACTAATTTTATTTTTGGATTAAGCTTCTTGTTTTCGAAGCAAGCATTAAGTGTAGCTACACCAATAGAATTACTTTCGTTTAGATTCTTAGCAGCTTTGCTAATAATGACAATTTTGATATTTTTAAAAGTAATAAAGGTAAATTATAAAAATAAGCCTATGAAATGGCTTGTTATTTTGGCTGTTATAGAGCCCATAGTCTACTTTATATTTGAAACTTATGGAATTAAGAAAACATCTTCGTCTTTAGGTGGGCTTATGATTGCGCTTATACCTATAGTTGTAACAGTTTTAGCTGTATATTTATTAAAAGAAAAACCATCTGTTAAGCAAGTTATAAGCATAATACTTTCGGTATCTGGAGTAATACTGATAATTCTTATGGAAAATTCTAATGATGCAGGAGGGAGTACTCTATTAGGAATTATCCTTCTAGGAGGAGCTGTGTTTTCAGCTGCATTATTTAATATAATAGCAAGAAAAATATCACAACAATTTACAGCGATTGAAGTAACATACTTTATGATGCTTATTGGAGCTATATTTTTTAATATTGTTTCAATTACTAACCACGTAATAAATGGAAACTTATCAGAATATTTTATACCATTAAGAAGTATTAACTTTATAGTATCTATATTATATCTTGGAATATTATCTTCAGTTGTAGCATATTTTTTGGCTAATTATACGCTTTCTAAAATGGAAGCATCTAGATCAGCCGTATTTGCAAATATATCAACGATAGTATCTATTGCAGCTGGTGTACTTGTATTACATGAAAACTTCCAATTATACCATGTGATAGGATCAGTGATGATTCTAGCGGGTGTATGGGGAACCAATTATTATCAAAAAAAGCTTAATTCAGAAGAGTTTACATCAACTGTTGGTTCTTTTGAACAATAAGCTATATGAATGCATTAGTCTTCCTTCTTAACGAATTAAAATTTCCAAATTTTTCTTTAATTATGTAAAGAATTCTGGTAATATTTACTAGAGAGGGGATGAGAAAGTTGGATAATTTTAAGGTGAAATTAGTTACTTTCGTAATTGGTTTCGCAATAGTGTCAAGTTTGGCTCCGGCAATACGTGTACAAGCATCAACATTAACGCAAAGCACTTTAAGCAACCAGGCAATGACTGCTATAGCTAATCTTGATAAAAAGAAAAAGACAATAGTGGTTGATCCAGGTCATAACTACGGTGGTGATCTAGGTGCTGTATCTACAATTAAAGGCATAACTTATAAAGAAGTAGATTTAAATATGCAGGTTGCATCTAAGTTAAAAACGGAATTAGAGAAAAGAGGATATAATGTTGTAATGACTAGATATCCTAAGGAAGTACAAACGATAGGGACCAATCAGAGTCTTAAAGATAGAATTACAATTGCCAATACAGCAAATGCAAGTTTATTTGTAAGTATACACCATAATGCTGTAAAGGATGCTCCAGACGCAAAAGGGGTAGAAGTTTATTATAGTTCGGCAGAGCAAAGTCAAAATTTTAAAGGTGGGGTATCTCCTAACAAGTTAACGATAAGTAAGAACGTAGCAACAGTTATTGATAACAATATTGTTAAGAAGTTTAATTTTAATGATAGAGGTGCAAAGGATAGCAGACTATTTATAAAAAGCACAAATATGCCATCAGTAATTGTAGAAGCAGGATTTATAACTAACGAGGAAGAGGCGAAAAGGTGTTCAGACCCAGTGAGTCAACAAAAATTAGCAGAAAACATTGCTGAATCTATAAAAACTGTTATATAAATATAATAATGAAAATAAAGAACATGTTTTTGTACTAAGTTGATAAATACTTATATGAAACATGTTCTTTTTAATGTGGATACACTGATCTATATTTTTCAGCTATATTGTTGTAATTTTATTTTGAATTATCAATGAAGATATTCTATAATTAAGCTTCATTTGCAGAATATAAAAGATCATTCAGCATTTTTTCGGTGAATGTTCCATTACTTAATGTAGTGAATCTTCCTATAGGAATGTTTTTAAAGTAATTTATAAGTTTTTCTTGCGCATTTGTATCAGAAGTTATTGATTGAGCGGCGCTGCTTAATAAAGGTTCTACAATTGCCTTAGTTTTTGGATTAATGAGAAACTCTTGTGCGAGTGTATCTCTAGTATAATTAGTTTTAGGTAGATATGGTGACTGAACATAAATGTTTTTAGATAAAGGAATATCTCTAGAAGATTTACCAATTAAAATTTCATAAGGACCGCTTTCAATTACCCAGTTATTTGTGTTTATATCATAGTGAGAAAAATCTTTTGTATCAATCAAAAAACTCACCTGTTTTTCTTCATCTGGAAAAAGAGATACTTTTGTAAAGGCTTTTAATTCTTTTTCAGGTCTTAAAATGTTACTATCAGTATTTTTTATATATAACTGCACAATTTCTTTACCAAAATATTTTCCAGTATTTTTTACTTTAAGTTTAATTTCTAATGTATCATTATCAGTTAATATATCTTTATCAAGAGTTAAGCTGCTATATTTAAAAGTAGTATAGGACAATCCGAATCCAAAAGGAAATTCAACATTCATATTTTTTTTATCATAATATCTATAGCCTACAAAAAGCCCTTCTTTATACTGTAAATTATTTTCGGAATCTATATAATCTAAATATGTTGGAGTGTCTGACAATTGTATAGGAAAAGTAGTTGGTAATTTACCAGATGGATTAGCGATGCCAAATAGGATTTCTGCAAGAGCACCTCCACTTGCTTGTCCTGGAAGCCATGTTTCTAAAATAGAATCAGCATATTTGGCCCAAGATGATATAGTAACTGGAGATCCATTGCTAAGTACTACAATTAAATTTTTCTGGACTTTACCTATTTCCTTAATTAATTTCACTTGATCAGTGGGGAGATCTAGATTTACCTTGTCAGTATATTCTTTATCATAATATTCTGGAGTTCCTGCAAATAATATAACTATATCTGCGGTACGTGCAGTTTTTCTTGCCTCTGCAAGAAGTGTATTATTATCATCTCCTGAATTTTTAGAGATATTATAACCTTTTTCATAATATATTTTGACTGAACTTCCGACGAGTTTTATTATCTCATCATAGGCATTTTCAGACATTATAGGTATGACATTAGAATTACCATCACCCTGATATCTTGTTTCTTTTGCATATTCTCCAATTATAGCTAATTTCCTATTTTTTAACCTATCTTTTTTTAAAGGTAAAAGATTACGTTTATTTTTCAAAAGGACAATGCTATCTTCAGCAACTTTTCTTGCTAAATCATTATGTTTTTCTTTGTCATAAATATTGCATTCACATTCTTTCACAGGTTTAATAACTTTAGATATAGTATTTAATATATCTTCAATAGCATTATCAAGGATTGATGAATCTAAAGTGCCACTAAGTACAGCTTCTATAATTTGTTTTGTATTATTAGGTGAGTTTGGAAATTCTAAATCTAATCCAGCCTGTAATGAATTTATTATTGAATTTACTGCATATAAGTCTGATAAAACTAATCCGTTAAAATTCCATTTATTTCTTAAAATATCAATTAACAAATAGTCATTTTCGGCACAAGGTATTCCATTTATTTTATTGTAAGCAACCATTACAGCGAAGGGATTAGAATTTTTTATTACCCGTTCAAAGTTTGATAAATAAATTTCATTTAAAGTTTGTTCATCAATTATGTTATTAATATTTTGTCTATGTGATTCCTGGTTATTTCCAATGTAATATTTAACACATGCTCCGATACCTTCACTTTGGATTCCATTTATAAAAGCTGCACCCATTTCACCACTTAGAACTGGATCTTCTGAAAAATATTGAAAATTTCTTCCACTTAATGGAGAACGTTGAATATTTACAGCAGGACCAAAGAGAATATTAACATTTTCAGCTAAGCATTCTTCACCAATAGCTTTTCCGACAGAATAAGCAAGATTAACATCCCAAGTTGCGGCCAAGGCAGTAGGCGTAGGAAAACATGTAGCTGGAACAGGATCATAAGAATCACAGTTTTTTTTTGATAATCCATAGGGACCATTCGCAAAAGTTATTGAAGGAATTCCGAATCTTCCAATTTCTTTAGTTTCCCAAAGGTTTTTTCCGGAACAGAGAGATGCTTTTTCTTCTAAGGTCATTTCATTTATTAATTTCTTTATATCCACTCAGATACCACCTTATCTTTCTTAATAGTATTAATTTATACATTTGAAATTAAATTGCAACATATTTTAAGGAAAATTTAGCTCTCATTATTATATATTTAAAGTAAATAATATATATTACCTTTTACTTCTTTTGTTATTAATGTATGATATAGTTGTGAATGTAATTGTTTTTTAAGGAGGTAAGAATGGAAAAGAAGGCAGTTTTTTTCGATATAGATGGAACACTATATAATCGTGAAGTTGGTGTTCCAAAGAGCGCAATAGAAGGTATTAGGCAGTTAAGGGAGAATGGTCATCTTGCTTTTATATCAACTGGAAGGGCAAGAGCAATGATTTCACAAGATCTAATTGATATTGGGTTTGATGGAATACTCGCATCTTGTGGTTGTTATGTAGAATATGATGGAAACGTAGTTTATAACATAGATTTGGAAAAGCAAATAGCTGATAATGCAATAAGTGTTTTAAAAAATAATAAAGTATTTTGTATTCTAGAAGGGCAAGATTATTTATATATGGATGAAGATGAATTTATAGATGATAAAAGATCTTCAATAATGATGTTTAAAAATAAATATAGGGAAAAAATAAAGCCAATAACAGGAAATGAACATAGTTTCAATAAAATTACATGTAGAACATATGAGAATAGTAATTTTAAAGAAGCATATTCAATAATAGAAAAGGATTTTGACTGCATATGCCATAGTTCAGAATTTATTGAATTAGTACCAAAAGGATTTTCTAAGGTAAAGGGAATAGAGGAGATTATAAAGCGTTTAGAAATTGATATTGAAAATACATATGCATTTGGTGATAGTTTAAATGATATAGATATGTTGAAATATGTTAAATATGGAGTTGCAATGGGAAACAGTAGTCCAGAGATTCTTGATGTTGTAAAATATAAAACAGATAATATTGAGAATGATGGTATTTATAAAGGATTAAAACAGTTTAAATTAATATAGCAGGATAATTACTAATTGAATAAGATGTTGAAATAGTGTTACTAGTAATTTTAGCAGTGCCAATATAAATTATATATTTTGCAATGTATATATATACGTTGTAAAAATAATTCTTCATCACAATTCTAAAAATATTGCAAGAATTTCAGCCGTAATTGTGAATTGTGAAATGTACATTGTGAATTACAACATATATATATATTTATTTAGAATTAAAATATAAGTAAAATTAGTTGAGAGTTATAAGACTAATATAAACAACTATCCAATTAGAGAGCAATTGGATAGTTGTTTTATTATTTATACTGGCTTATTTCACACTTTATGTTTAATTTGATAAAAAGTAATATTATGCTAAAAAAATATTGTAAATATGAAACATAGGTATAGTAAGAATATACAAATATACTTAATTTTTAGAACAAACAGACAGAATAATACAAGCATTGACTTTTAAAGATAAATCATTTAAATTATAATCAGATAGTTGTTTACATAATACAACCAATTTATGCAAGTATTTCACCTATAAACGTTTGCAAATAAAATATGCTTGCAATTATTTTTAATATAATTTATAAAGGGCTATTATTTAAATAGATTGGAAGGATTATGTAGTAATATAGATTGAAATATTATTATCTTAATAAAGTTATGATGAAACGGGAGGGTATTATTTATGAAAAGAATACTTGTAGTTGATGATGCTGCATTTATGAGGTTATCTTTAAAAACAATGCTTGAAAAAAATGGTTATGAAGTTGTTGGGGAAGCAGAAAATGGCCGTAAAGCTGTTGAAATGTATAAAATGCTAAACCCTGAAATTGTAACAATGGATATTACGATGCCTGATATGGATGGCATTGAGGCATTAACTGAAATAATGAAATTTGATTCAAAGGCTAAAGTAATTATGTTAAGTGCTATGGGGCAAGAAACAAAAATTAGGGAAGCTGTAATTCAAGGTGCTAAAGGTTTCGTAGTAAAACCATTTAAAGAAGATTATCTTGTTAAAGCATTAAGCAAGTTTTAAAAGTGTTTACTAAGGAGGACAAGCATGGATACTAGAGAACCGATGCTAGAAATGTTTATATTTGAAACGTTGGATATGATAGAACAACTTCAGCAACTCATTATTGACGGTGAAAAGAATGATAGACTAGAAACAGAAGCTATAAACGAAATATTTAGAATAATGCACACAATCAAAGGTTCTTCTGGGATGATGATGTTTGATAACATTTCTAATCTTTCTCATACTATAGAAGATTTATTCTATTTTATTAGAGAATCAAAGCCTGAGAAAATAGATTATTCAAAGCTTACAGATTTAGTTTTAGAAGGAAGCGATTTAATAAAAATAGAAACAGAAAAAATAAATAATGATAAAGAAGCAGATGGAGATTTTACTTTATTTATAGAAAAAGTTAAGGGGTTTTTAAAACTCCTTAAAACATGCGATGAAAATTCAGAAGATTCAGGAAATGGCGGGTCTGATGAATTAGTAAGTGAGGAAGATGTGGAACAAAAATATTACTTAAGCACTGATAGGGTAAATTCGAACCTTAATTTATTTAGTGCTACTTTATTTTTTGATGAAGAATGTGATATGGAGAATATAAGATGCTTTACTGTTGTGCATCAGCTTAAAGAAATTTCTGAAGTTTCATATTATTATCCTGAGGATATTATTGAAAATAATGATACGTGTGAAATTATAAAGAAGCAGGGATTTAAAATATTTTTCAAGACAAATCAAAGTATTGAGGATATTAGAACACTTTTGATGGAAAATGCTTTTTTGAATAATGTTGATATAAACAAATTTTATAGCGAAATTGAATTCAGTGAGCAATTTAGTGAAAAGAATGAAAAGCCACAAGAAGATATTATCAAATCAATTAATAATATAGTTAATGATACAAATGGCAGTGAGAAAGTGGCTTCTAAAAGCTTATCGTATAAACAAAGTTTAATTAGCGTAGATGTGAAAAAATTAGACAAATTAATGGATTTAGTGGGGGAGTTAGTTATTTCAGAAGCAATGGTAACTAAGAATCCAGAAATATCTGAATTGCAATTGGATAGTTTTAATAAGGCAGCGAGGCAGCATAGAAAAAGACTTTCTGATCTTCAAGATGTTGTTATGTCAATAAGAATGGTGTCACTTGCTCCTACATTAACCAAAATGAATAGAATAGTTAGGGATATGTGTAAAAAGTTGAATAAGGAAGTGGAGCTTGAAATAATAGGACAAGAGACAGAAGTAGATAAAAATATAATTGAACATATAGGTGATCCATTAATGCATATAGTAAGAAATTCAATGGACCATGGAATAGAAACCAAAGAAGAGAGGCTAGCAAATGGGAAACCTTCAATTGGAAAAATAACTATTGAGGCTAAAAACACTGGTGGAGAAGTTTGGATTATCATAAAAGATAATGGTAAAGGCCTTAATAAAGATAAGATATTAAAAAAGGCAAAAGATAATGGACTACTAAAAGTAAAGGAAAACGATTTGACTGATAGAGATATATATTCAATGATTTTTCTACCTGGATTTTCAACTAAGGAAAACGTTACAGAATTCTCAGGACGTGGAGTTGGAATGGATGTGGTTACAAAGGAGATTGAAAAAATTAGGGGGATTGTAACAGTTGATAGTATACCTGGTGAAGAAACAACAACTTCTATAAAAATTCCATTAACTCTTGCGATCATTGATGGTATGACAATAAAGGTAGGAAAATCAGCTTTTACTATTCCTGTTACTTCAATAAGGCAATCATTCATTATCAAAAAGGAAGATATTATAAGAGATATAGATAATAATGAAATGATATTAATAAGAGGAGAATGTTATTCTATACTAAAGCTTCATGAGTTCTATAATATAAAAACTAATGTAGTAAATATAGAAGATGGTATTGTAATTATGGTTGAAGATCAAGGGAAAGCAAAATGTATTTTTGCAGATGAACTTATTGGAGAGCAACAAGTTGTTATTAAGGCACTTCCAGAATATATAAAAAAGGTTAAAGCAATAAGTGGTTGTTCATTACTAGGAGATGCAACTATAAGCTTAATATTAGATATATCTGAAATTGTTAACTTATAAAATTGCGTTATGGGAGGATTAGAATGTCAGATTTACTAGATGTAACAATTGAAAATCAAGAAGATACTCAAAAGGACAAATACCTGATTTTTTCGATTGGCCAAGAGTGCTATGGAATTGATATTAAATATGTAATAGAAATAATAGGAGTCGAGCCGATAACAGAGGTGCCTGAATTACCTAAGTATATTAAAGGTGTAATAAACCTAAGAGGAAAAATAATACCAGTAATGGATGTTAGGATTAAATTGAAAAAAGAGGAGAAAGAATATGATGATAGGACATGCATTATTGTAGTTGAAATTGAAAATATAGATATTGGTTTGATAATAGATAAAGTTATAGAGGTTGCAAATATTGATGAAAGTAATATTTCTCCTCCTCCAAAGGTAAATTTGGAGAGATATAATTCAAATAGTTATATAAAGGGTATTGGAAAGATTCAGAATGAAGTAAGACTTCTTATAGATTGTAATAGGCTTTTAGAAGATGATGAAATAGAAGAATTAAATAAAGGAGAAGTTTAATAATTACAAAAAAATATAGGATTGTATTAAGTTTAAATTAAATTACGTGCAGATAAAATTTAAAGAAGATGAGAGGTAAAGAATATGAAGTGGTTTTTGAATTTAAAGATAAGGGGTAAAATTTTAACGGCGTTTTTAGGAATTGTTATATTAATGGGAATTGTAGGATCGGTGGGGATTTTTAATTTACAAAAAATCAGTAAATTAGATAGTGATCTATACGAAGACAACACAAAAGCTATTAGTTTTGCCAGTACTATACAAGTAAATTTACAAAAAAATAAAGTATTGTGTAGAACTTTGTTAATTGAAACTGATACATATAAAAATAATGAAAGTAAGAACATAATATCTAAAAATGATGAAGAAATAGATAAAGCTATGGAATCTCTTAAGCTCACCCTTAAAGATCAGGAATCAGTTAATGAATATAATAATTTAAAAGTAAATATGGATAAATACAGACCACTTAGAGATAAATTTATTGATTTGGCGGTACAAAATAAGGATACGGAGGCTGTAGGTATCATGAATGGTGATGCAGGCATATTCTCTAGTAATATTGATAATTCGGCTACCAAACTTATTGAGCTAAAAGAGGCAGAAGGTAAAGTGAAGGCTGACACTAATTCAAAAGCTGCGAGTAGTGCAATTATTATAATGCTTGTAGTGATTTCTATAGGAATAGTTATTGCATTAGTATCTGGAATAATAATATCAGGATTAATTAGTAGGCCAATAAATAAGGTATTAACTATTCTTGGGGAAATGAGTAAAGGGCATCTTGGTGAACGAGTAGACATATCAACTAACGATGAAATAGGACAAATGGCTAAAGTTATGGACTCGTTTTCTAACACATTACAGAATGATGTTATAGGGGCTATGAATAAAATAGCTAAAGGTAACATGGATATTAATATAGTTGCGAAAGATGAAAAAGATGAAATATCTCCTGCATTAAATAAGGTAGTAGAGAATGTAAGAATGCTGGTGACAGATGTAAATATGTTATCAAATTCGGCAATAGAAGGAAGGTTTGAAACAAGAGCCGATTCAGGAAAACATGAAGGAGATTTCAGAAAAGTAATAGATGGAGTAAATGGAACTTTAGATACTGTAGTAGATAAGGCTGTTTGGTATGAGGCTATTATAGATGCTATACCTTTCCCAATTCATGTTACAGACAATGATATGAATTGGACGTATATGAACAAGTCATTTGAAAATTTAATGATTAATCAAGGTGTCATTAGAGATCGAAAATCTGGTTACGGGTTGGCGTGTAGTCATGCAGGGGCTAATATATGTAATACTGAAAAATGTGGTATAAAACAGCTTCATAAGGGAAAATCAGAAAGTTTCTTTGAATGGTGTGGCATGAGCAATAAGCAAGATACGTCTTATTTAAAGAATAAAAATGGTGAGAATGTAGGATATGTGGAAGTCGTAACTGATTTAACACCTATTATTAGGGTAAGCGATTATACAAAGGGTGAAGTTAAGAGACTTGAGGGAAATCTAAAGCTTTTGGCATGTGGAAATACTAATTTTGACTTAAAAATTAAAGAAGCAGATCAATTTACTGATGAAGTTAGCAGACAATTTGAAGGAATATCTAATAGTTTAAAAGATGTTAAGAGTGCGATAGATAATCTTATATCTGATGCCAAAATGCTATCAAATGCTGCGGTAGAAGGGAAATTGGATATAAGAGCAGATGAAACAAAACACAGTGGAGACTTTAAACAGGTTGTAGAGGGTATAAATCAACTGATTGGAGCTATGGTAGAACCAATTAAGGAAGTTACAAGTGTTATGAGTGAAATATCTAAAGGGAACCTTGATGTTCCAGTAAGTGAAAATTATAAAGGAGAGTTCGGAATTCTAGCTAAAGCTGTTAATGAGACCGAAGATGGATTAAAACGTGTTGTTGGAGAGATCTCTGATATAATAGGGCAAATTTCACAAGGTAATCTCAATATTGAAAATGTAAAAGAGTTTCATGGTAATTTTAATAGCATATCAGCTTCTCTAAATACAATAATAGATTCATTAAATTCAGTTCTTAGTGAAATAAATAATGTGTCAGAACAAGTTTATACAGGTGCGAGCCAGGTTTCAGACGGTAGCCAGTTATTATCACAGGGAGCTACAGAGCAAGCAAGTGCGATAGAACAATTGACATCTTCAATAACCGAAATTGCAGCACAAACTAAGGAAAATGCTTTTAATGCGAATCAGGCTAAGGAATTAGCTCTTGAAGTAAAAGTAAATGCAGAACAAGGAAGTAGGCATATGAATGAAATGCTTAAATCTATGAGTGAAATAAATGAATCTTCAGCCAATATTTCAAAAATTATAAAGGTAATAGATGAAATAGCATTTCAGACCAATATACTTGCGCTAAATGCAGCAGTTGAGGCTGCAAGGGCAGGACAACATGGAAAAGGCTTTGCAGTAGTTGCTGAAGAAGTTAGGAATCTAGCAGCTAGGAGTGCAAATGCAGCGAAAGAAACAACAGCACTTATTGAAGGGTCTATAAAGAAATCTGAAAATGGAACTGAAATTGCTAATAACACAGCAAAAGCCTTATACGAAATAGTTGATGGAGTATCTAAAGCAGCGACTCTTGTATCAGAAATAGCAGCATCTTCAGATGAACAGGCTACTGGAATATCACAAGTAAATTTAGGAATAGAGCAAGTATCACAAGTTGTTCAAACAAACTCAGCAACGGCAGAAGAAAGTGCGGCAGCTAGTGAGGAACTTTCAAGTCAATCAGAACTGCTTAAAGATTTAGTATCTAGTTTTAAACTTAAAAATGATAGTTTGAAAGGGAGAGCAATTAAAAATAGTAAAAACTATATATTGAAACAATCATATTATATGGGAGATAATTCGTTAGATAAAGAAGTGGCAGTTACTTCAAATAAAAAAAGAATAAAACTAAGTGATAGTGAATTTGGTAAATACTAATCTACAAAGATAAAGGTAGGAAGAGAAAATTAAGAGAAATTTTTGTTTTGCTTCCTACCTTAATTATATAGAATGAGATAAGATAAGCGGTTTATTCCTCTAAAATAAGGATAGTATTAACAGGAGTTAATATATCTAAAGGGAAAGGTTGGGGAATATTGTGGGGAATGAAAGAGAAAATGTGTATAAGTTTGACCGAGCACTGACAAAAGAGGAGCTTTTCAAACTTAAAGAAGCAGCAGAGGCAGCTAATAGAGCTAAAAGTGAGTTTCTAGCAAATATGAGTCACGAAATAAGAACTCCATTGAATGGAATAATAGGCATGACAGATTTGACGCTTTCAACTAATCTTACAGAAGAGCAGAAAGAAAATCTGAGTATTGTAAAAAGTTGTGCTCATTCGTTATTATCATTAATAAATAATATTTTAGATTTGTCAAAAATTGAAGCAGAGAAAGTCTTGATTGAGAATGTGAATTTTAATATACAAGTTCTTATTAAAAATGTAATATATACTAACTTGCCAAAGGCTAATGAAAAGTATATACAACTTCACTATACGATTGATGAGAATATTCCGCAAGTTTTAGTTGGAGATGTATATAGACTTGAGCAAGTATTAAACAATTTAGTTTCTAATGCTGTAAAATTCACAGAATCTGGATTTGTAATTATAAAAGTAAGAAAGATAAACAAAAGTAAAAATGAATATGAAATTCAGTTTGTGGTCGAAGATGTAGGGATTGGAATTAGCAGAGATGAGATGAAACACCTTTTTAAGAGTTTTAGTCAGGTTGATGGATCTATAACAAGAAAATATGGAGGAACGGGACTTGGACTTTCTATCTCCAAAAAACTTGTAGAATTAATGGGTGGGAATATAGAAGTAGAGAGTGAAAAAGGAGTTGGAAGTAAATTTTACTTTGCTATTAAATTAGAAAAGGCAATGGATGATATTGGAGAATTAGATCATCAAAGAATAAATGATGAAAATTCTAAGAGTGAAAAAATTCTCGTAGTAGAAGATGATAAGATCAATCAGATAGTGATTAAAAAAGTGTTGAAAGAGCTGGGATATATTAATATAAAGATTGCATCAAATGGAGTTGAAGCTTTGAAATTTATTGAAAATTACAGATTTGATTTAATTCTAATGGATGTACAATTGCCTGAATTAGATGGAAGTGAAACTGTTAGGATAATTAGAAAAAATGAAATAAAAACAGGAGGGCATATTCCTATTGTAGCGATGACGGCCTATGCTTTGAAGGGAGATCGAGAAAGATTTTTATCACAAGGCATGGATGACTATATTTCAAAACCAATAGATATAAATAAACTTAAAAAAATTTTGGAAAGGACTCTAAAGAACATCGACTTAGAGGCAAAAAGCACCATTCAACTATTCTTAAGAAATACTACATATAATAATAATTTTATTATAGTTGATAAAGAGATTAAGGAGACGTTGTTAAAATGGTTATATAGCATGGAGAGATATTTTATTAAAGAAAAAACGCTAGAAGATTACATTAAGATTGAAAATATAGCTCATGAAATAAAAGAATATTGTGAAGAAAATAGTTTGAATAATATTAAGATTTTAGCATTTAAAATTGAACTTGCGGCAAGAAAGAAAGATGAGTTGGGAATTAAAAATAACTACGAGAAAATTACAAATAGTTTATAAGTTTTATACCATATATTTTATAAGGGGGCTTAATAGTGAAAATTTTAATAGTAGAAGATGATCTTTCAAGTAGAAAGCTTTTGTTTAAATTTATGTCCAAGTATGGTGAGTGTGATATTACACTTGATGGAATGGAAGGATTAGATGCATATCTAATTGCATTAGACGAAGGCGAACCTTATGATTTAGTGTGCTTAGATATAATGATGCCAAAGGTAGATGGAGTAAAGGTTCTAAAGACCATTCGAGAAATAGAAAAGCAAAAAAATATTGAGAATAATAAAAAAGTTAAAATAATAATGACAACAGCTCTAAATGATGCGGACTTAGTCAAAAGTATTTTTAACAATGGTTGTGAAGTATATGCGACAAAGCCTATTGATATAAAAAAAATGGATCTTGTAATGGAAAAATTGAACTTTAAAAAGATAGAATAAGGTTTTAAGTGCATTAAGTATATTATTCAGTGGGAAGTATAAAATATATCATAAACAGATAATTAATAATATATATGTTTCAATGATAAATCTGCATACTAAAACTTTTATAACAGTAAGTGATAGCTAATTACAGAATGTAGAGAGTTAATTGTAAAATAGATATCAGAGAATAATTGTATTTTTGAAGAAAAATTCTTTATTTTTTTTGAATAAAGATATATAATATTATTAGTTAATAATTATTATTTATAAGTAAAAATTATCAAAAAGATTTCAGGAGGATATGATATGAAGGTTATTGTAATTGGATGCACACATGCAGGAACAGCTGCTATTGTTAATTTAAAGGAATTATACCCAGATAGTGATGTCGTAGTTTATGAAAGAAACGATAATATATCATTTCTATCTTGTGGAATTGCGTTAAGTATAGGCGGAATAGTTACTGAAACAGAAAAGTTATTTTATAATTCGCCAGATAATTTGAGCTCTTTAGGAGTTAAAACAAAGATGAAACATGACGTTTTAGATATTGACTTTGATAATAAAATTGTTAAAGTTAAGAATTTAGAAAATGGTGAAATATTTGAAGACAGTTATGAAAAGCTAGTTTTAACATTAGGGTCTTGGCCAATAATACCTAAGTTTGAAGGCGGAAATTTACAAAATATTTTATTATGTAAGAACTATAATCATGCGAAAGAAATTGAAGCTAGACGCAGTGATGCAAAGAATGTAGTTGTAATTGGTGGCGGATACATTGGTGTGGAACTTGCAGAAGCTTTCAAAATTCAGAATAAAAATGTTACATTAATAGATGCTGAAGAGAGAATAATGTCTAAGTACTTGGACAAAGAATTTACTGATATTGCAGAAAAGGAATTTAGAGATCATGGAATAAACCTAGTTTTAGGGGAAAAAGTTAAATTGTTCAAGGGAGATAATGATAAAGTTTCACATGTAGTAACTGATAATAATGAATATGAGGCAGACTTAGTTATATTATGTATTGGGTTTGCACCAAGCACTGCTCTTGTAAAAGGTAAATTGGAGACACTTCAAAATGGTGCAATTATGATTGATGAATATATGCAAACAAGTAGAAAAAATGTATTTGCAGCAGGAGATTGCTGTGTTGTTAAGTTCAATCCGGCTGATGATACACGATATATACCTTTGGCAACAAATGCAGTGAGAATGGGAACTTTAATTGCTCATAATATAGTTGAACCTAAATTAAAGTATATGGGAACACAAGGCACATCAGGAATTAAGATATATGAAAAATGCATTGCATCTACAGGATTAACTGAAGAAGTTGCAAAAAATACAACATCATTTAATGTAGGAGCAGTTTCTGTTACGGATAACTATAGACCAGAGTTTATGCCTACTTACGAAGAAGCATTATTAAAATTAGTTTATGATAAAGACAGTAGAAGAATACTTGGAGGTCAAATAATTTCAAATTTAGATTTAACACAATTTATGAACACATTATCAGTAGTAATTCAAAATAAAATGACTATAGAAGAACTTGCAATGACAGATTTTTTCTTCCAACCACATTTTAATAAACCTTGGAGTTTACTAAATATAGCTGCTTTGCAGGCATTAAAAAATATATAATAAAAATTCTTATAATAGGTGTTAAATAAAAAAATCATTAGCCATATAAAATGTACCCTTTGTCAAGGACAATTTAAAAAAAGATAGACTAATTTAAAAGATGATTTCTGTATTTAACGGGAG